>JAPLGY010000426.1 GCA_026389955.1 Caldilinea sp.
ATGAATCGCAGCCTCTGATCTGGGCAGAGCAGATCCTGCCGGGGGTCACAGCGGGCAAGACGCTGGTCTGGGCCAGCGGCTACAATGTCGGCTTCGGTCTGATTGCCCCGCCGCCCGGCGTCGATGTTCTGATGGTTGCCCCGCGCATGATTGGGGTGCAGGTGCGTGAGCTGTACATGCGCGGCAGTGGGGCATTGGCTCAGGTGGCGGTGCACCAGGATGCCAGCGGCCAGGCCTGGGAGCGGTTGTTGGCGCTCTGCAAGGGGATGGGGCTGACGCGCGGCGGTGTCTTTCGTTCGACGTTTCGTGAGGAAGCCGAGCTGGATCTGTTTGCCGAGCAGGTGATCTGGGCGGGGTTGGAGGCCTGGTTTCTCGAATGTTTCGAGCTGGGGGTGGCCCACGGTTTTTCACCGGAGCTGATGGTGATGGAGCTGTATGCGTCGGGAGAAACTGCGCAGATCTTTGCCAATATGGCCAAAAATGGCTTTTTTCGTCAGATGTTGCACCATTCGACGACCAGCCAGTATGGGACGCTCTCGCGCAGCGCCCATCTGCTCCCTGTGGCCCTGCGTGACAAGGCCCGTGAGATTCTGCGGGGAATCCACGACGGCAGCTTTGTCGGCGAGTGGAGCAGCGAGCAGGCGGGGGGGGCGGCGCGGCTGGAAGCGCTGCGTGCTGCTGCTTTGGCTCACCCGATGAGCCAGGCCGAGGCCAGTGTCATTGCTGCGGTCCAGGCTGTTCATCAGGAGCGGGGGTGAGCCCGGATGGCAGCTCTGACAGGCAGGGTCGCGATCGTCACCGGCGCTGCACGGGGGATCGGCCAGGGGATTGCGTGGGCGCTGGCCGCTGCCGGCGCGGCGGTGGTGGTGGCCGATCAGGCAGAAGGAACCGCCACCGTCGCGCAGATTCAGGCGCAGGGCGGGCAGAGCTTCTGGGTGCAGGCCGATGTGGCCTGCGAAGCGGAGGTGGCTGCGTTGGTCGCCGCTGCGGTGAGCACCTATGGGCGGCTGGACATCGTGGTTAACAACGCCGGCGTCGTGGCGGTGCAGACGGTCGAGGAGAGCAGCGTGGAGGATTGGGACCGGGTGATGGCGGTGAATGTCCGGTCCATTTTTTTGACGACCCGTCAGGCGTTGCCCCACCTGCGTGCGGCTGGCGGCGGCGCTGTGCTCAACATCGCCTCTGTGTCCAGCTTTGTGGCCCAACAGGGGACCCCTGCCTACTGCGCCAGCAAGGGGGCGGTGTTGATGTTGACCAAGGCGCTGGCTCTAGACTATGGCCGCCAGCGCATCCGTTTCAACTGTCTCTGCCCAGGGATCACAGATACGCCCATGTTGCGCGACCATCTGCGCCATGCCGAGGACCCTGCGGCCCAGCTGGCGCGGCGGCTGCAGCGTGTCCCAGCTGGGGAGCTGCTGCTGCCGGCAGATCTGGGGCGGGCTGCGGTCTTTTTGTGCAGCGACGAGGCGCAGGGGATCACAGGAACGTCGTTGGTGGTGGACGGGGGATACACGGCCTGTGCTGAATTTGCGGTGTAACGGGTCTACGGTCGGCGAACTCCGTGAAGGGCAGGAAGAGTGATGCGCGCGTTGTGTTGGATGTCTGCAACCCAGCTGGCGCGGCTGGTCCGGCTGCGCCAGGTCACAGCAGCCGAGGTGGTCCAGGCGTATTTGGAGCGAATCGAGGAGGTAAACCCAGCGCTCAACGCGGTGGTGCAGTCGGACCCGGATCGGGCATTGGAGCGGGCTCGGGCGGCAGACCGGGCTGCGGCGCGCGGGGAGTGGTGGGGGCCGCTGCACGGGGTGCCTTTTACAGTCAAAGATTGGCTGGAGACGTGCGACCTGGTCTGTACGGCAGGGTACCCGGCGCGGCTGGGCCATGTGCCGGCTGCGGACGCCACCGCTGTGGCCCGCATGCGCCAGGCTGGCGGAATTTTGTTGGGAAAAACCAACGCGGTCAGCGGCAACGCCCTGTACGGCCGCACCCACAACCCGTACAATCTGACCTGCAGCCCGGCGGGCAGCAGCAGCGGAGAGGCGGCAATTCTGGCAGCCGGGGGGTCGCCGGTCGGGCTGGGCAGCGACTCTGGGGGAAGCATCCGGCAGCCGGCCCACAACTGTGGCATCGCCGGCCTCAAGCCGACGACGGGGCGTGTGCCGTTGACCGGCCATTACCCGCGCATCAATGTGATGAACGACCCTCGCACCGTGATTGGCCCAATGGCGCGTGCGGTCGAAGATCTGGCTTTGGTGTTGTCGATCGTGCAGGGGACAGACTGTAGCGATGCCAGTGTGGTGCCGGTTCCGTTGGCAGAGTGGCGGCGGTGGCCCGGGCGGTGGAGGCTGCTGCTGCGGTGCTGGCCAGCTCGGGGCTGACCGTGCAGGAGGCGCAGCCGCCGGCCGTCGAGCAGACCTACGAGATCACGCGTGAATACTGGAACCGCCCAGAGCCTGAATCTTGGGAGGAGTGGGATGCGGGCGAGCAGACTGTGCTCAGCAGCCTGGCGGTGGAGCAGCATCTCTTTCGATGGGATCGCTTCCGCCGTGCGCTGTTGGCGTGGATGGAGCCATTTGATGCGGTGCTCACGCCTGCTGCGCAGCTGCCGGCGCGGCCGCACGACGAAGAGCCTGGCCACATTGCCTACACGCTCACCTACAGCCTGGTCGGCTACCCTGCGGCGGTGGTGCGCTGTGGGACGTCGGAAGAGGGAATGCCGGTCGGTGTGCAGATCGTTGCCCAGCCCTGGCGCGACGACGTGGCGTTGGCCTTGGCAGCCTGGCTGGAAAAAGAACTGGGTGGGTGGCAGCAGGCCGGGCTGGCGATCTAGCCCGGCCTCGCTCCCTACTGGAGCTACTGGAGAACGATCAGCCGTCCTGGCTCGCGCAGGCCGATGTAGACGCGATTGGCGGTGCCGTCGGCGGCCACTGCGAAGGGGTCCTCACCGGTCGCGAGGGTGTCGACCAGAGTGGCGCCGCCGCTGGCAACGACCGAGACAGAGCGGTCCGCGGTGTTGGCCGTGTAGAGCAGACCTGTCGCCGGGTTGACGGCGAGCCCTGCCCCACCGATCTGGGGGGAACCCACGCTGCCGCTGCTCGGGACGGCCACGGTGGCCTCATGCCCCCACTGGGCGGGCCAGGGCTCCGGTTTCCAGGTGTCGACAAACCACTGACCGGTCGCGGCCTGATAGTGGGCGTAGAGCCGCTGGATCACCGGGTCGTAGGCGACAGCAAAGAGACGCCGTCCGTCGTCCAAGAGCAGATTGCTGCGGGTCTGCCAGCTGCTCCCGGTGAAACGTACGGTCGCAAAATGGCCCGAATCTCGGTGGCTGACGTACGCCTGGCTGCGCAGACGGTCGACGGCAATGCCCGCCGGGCCGCTGCCGCCAGAGGGGAGGTCGAGGGTCTTGGCCATCTCTTCGATCACGGCGACACGGCTGTTCCTGTGCAACAGCACCAGCGCCGTGTTGCGTTCAGGCAAGGTCGCCACCAGCGTCGGTTCCTCTCCGACCGGCACGACCGCTCGCAGGGCCAGGGTGGTGGCGTCGTAGATCCACACGTCGCCGCTGCCGAAATTGCTGACATAGACATGCCCGTTGCGTTCGTCGACCGCAACCCCCCAGGGCTGGTCGCCGGTAGGGGCGCTGGCGAGCACCGCCAGCGTTACATACAGGATGCCGGTCGTAGGATGGACAGCCAGGCCGTTGAGGGCGTCGACATCGGGCAGCGCACAGCCGTTGGGGGGCGGGCACTCGACCGGTCGCTGCGACAGCAGAATGGGTAGAAATCGGGAGGGGGCCGTCGGCGGGATCGTCCCGTCTGCCGGCTGGACCCCGCTGGTCTCCTGCGCGTGCAGCCTCTGGCTGGCCAGCGGAGAGAACCCGCTGCCCGGCAGCGAAAAGGCCAGCCCAGCCAGCAGCACAAAGCCCGACAGGATCTTTGCGGCAGAGGTCACGGCAGACAAGGCATGGGTCTGGTGAAAAGCACAGAATCGACGAAAGCACATGGGGAGCCTCCTTAGCTTCGGGTGCACAGCCTGACAGACGGCCTATAGGTGCATGGCCTGTTGCACGTCTTTACCAAGAAGACGACAGAGGAATGGGTTTGGATACGGGCAATTTGGCGAGAGGGCACTCTGTGTGCGGTCAGAGCGGGATTCCCACCACTCCGGTCTGAACCAGCTGGTCGCGCAGCGCCGCACGTGCACGGCTGAGCCGTGATTTGAGGGTGCCTAAGGGCAATTGGAGCAGATCGGCTGCTTCTGCGTAGTCGTAGCCCTGCACATCTACCAGCAGGACCACGCTGCGGTGGTACTCGGGCAGCGCTTCGATGGCGGCCAGCAGCAGGCGCATCCCCTCATTTTGCAGCGCCAGCGTCTCGGGGTCTGCCGCTGTGCAGGACTCTTCCGGCAGGTAGTCGATGCCGGCCTGGTCGGTCAGTTCATCCAGGCTGACTGCTGCGCGTCGGCGTTGGCGGCGCAGGTGGTCGTAGCAGGTGTTGGTGACAATGCGCAGAAACCAGGAGCGGAAATTGCCCTCCTGGAAGCGGGCCATGGCGCGGTGCGCCTTGATCATTGCCTCCTGCACCGCGTCAGCGGCTGCTTCTTCGGTCTGCAGGATCTGGCGGGCCACTCGCTGGGCGGTCGCCCGATAGAGGTCGATCAGGCTGCCAAAGGCCCGGTCGTCGCCGAGACAGGCCGCCTGGAGCACGCGGTCGGCAGCTGTCGTGCGGGGCTCTGTTTCCCAAGGCAGGGGGGCGCTGCTGTCGGGTGGTACGGTTCTCGCAGAGAAGGCTGTGTGGATCTGATTTGCCCGGAAGGTCATGATCTCTCCTTTTTTTTACTGCCATCCAAATCCTTGCAGTGCGAAGACCAGGATACCAGGGGAAGATGAAGAGAACTTGAAGATTCTAGGACACGAATCGGACTGTTTACCTACGATCCCGTCATGCGTCCAGCTGGTAGCCGTAGCCGCGGGCGGTGTGCAAAAAGCGGGGCTCGTCGTCGGTTTCAGCCTCGATTCGGCTGCGCAGCCGGCTGATCATGCGGTCAATATTGGCGTCGTAGACATCTCCCTGGGCCTCTGGCCAGACTGCCTGGGCAATCTCATCTTTGCTGACCACCCGGCCGCGGTTCTGATAGAGAAACCAGAGAAGTTCGAACTGTTTGACGCTCAAAGGAGGGTCGAGCAGGTAGTTGTCGACATACACCTGGCGGGTCTGCGGATCGATCCGCAGACCCGGCTCGCCGACCGCCATCAGCGTCGGGGCTGTCACGGTGGCGGCCGGGTCGTAGAAGCGGAAGCGTGTGGAGGCAAACTGGATCTCGGCACCTTCGGACAGCCAGGCGGTGCCGCCGGGGGCCAAACGTTGGCCGTTGACCAGCACACCGTTTTTGCTCTGCAGATCGCGCACCTGGTACCCGTGTTCCAGCCGCAAGATTTCAGCGTGCTGCCGCGAGGCATACGGGTCTTCGAGCCGGACCTCTGCATCTACGGCGCGTCCTACGGCCATGATCTCCTGATCCAGCACGATCTCCTGGCCTGTTTCTGGGCCGTTCAGACAGACCAATCGACCAAATCTGCTCACGCTGCACTCCTTATCGTCACCGGGGTTGCCTTCTGCTGATGTGCTATACTGAGTCTATGCTGCCCAGCAGCGGGATGGCAAACTTTGTGTCAGGATTTTGTCGTTGCCAATATAGCAGCATCCAGGGCAAGCTGCAAAGCGATCGATGGGGAGGGGTGCCCACCAGACCAGCCAGCCATGTCAGCCACTGAACAACATTTTTCCGATCCAGAGCAGAGCCGCCAGCTGACCCGTCTGCTGGGACGTTATCGGCTGACCGAACGGCTGGGAGGGGGAGGTCTGGCTGCTGTCTACCGGGCTGTTGCCACAGACAGTGGCCAGCTGGTTGCGGTCAAGGTGCTGCTGTCAGATGAAGACGCGGTGGTCTGCCAACGGTTCGAGCAGGAAGCGCGCACCCACAGCCAACTGCACCATCCCAATATTCTGCCCATTCTGGAGATAGGCGTTCCCCAGAACGGGGTTCCTGCCTATTTTGTCATGCCGCTGGTCGAAGGGCCCAGCCTGGCCCAGCTTTTTGAACAACATGGCCGACTGACCGTGCACGACTGTGCGGCACTTTTGGCACCCCTGGCGCGTGCGTTGGGCTACGCCCATACGCGTGGGATTGTGCACCGCGATGTCAAGCCCAGCAATGTGCTGCTGCAGCCGGCCACTGCGCAGAGCCCTGGGGCTCTTTGGGCAGCTGTGTTGGGTCAGTTTGTGGTGCCGCTGCTGGCGGACTTTGGGATCGCACGGGCACTGGATGCCCCTGATCTCACCAGCACTGGCCGCACCATTGGGACGCCGATCTACATGTCTCCTGAACAGTGCGCCGACAGCCACGAGCTGGATGGGCGTTCCGATCTCTATGCGTTGGGTGCGCTCTTTTATCGTGCCCTGGTCGGCCGTCCTCCGTTCGGCGGCTCGACAACCCAGATTCTGCACGCCCACGTCTACGAGCCCCTGACGCTGCCAGAATCGCTGCTGCCGGCGCTGCCCCAGGCTGCGATCGAGGTGCTGCGCCTGGCGCTGGCCAAAGCCCCAGGAAGCCGCTATCCGAACGGAGAGGCGATGGCCAGTGCCCTGGAGCAGATCGGCGGCGGGCTGCCGCCGCCTGGCGAGTCGACAGCGACGATGGTGGCCCTGCCGGCGGTGCAGAGCCAGGCGCGGGTGCTGGTGCCTGGAGTGTGGCAGCGTGCCGGCGAGGGGGGGGGCATGCCGCCGAGAGCTGCTGCGGGGCGTGCCCCAGAGCGTGCGGCGCCACGCCCTGCTCTGGCAAAGCGGCAGCGCCGCTGGGTCGGTCTGCTGCTGGGAGGGCTGCTGTCGAGCCTGGTGTTGGCGGCCGGCTTTTGGAGCGCACTGGTGGTGTGGCCCGCTCTGCGCCCGGCAGAGAAGAGCGACACTGCGAGCGAGGCCGCTGCGACGCCCCCTGCCCCGGTGCAGCAGGAGACAGCAGCCCCTGCCGCAACGCCGAGCGCCGCAGCAGAGTCGGTGCCGGGTGCCCCGCCCACACCGGTAGGAGAGCCCGGTGATTTCTGGCGGGCGGGCGAAGAGGCGTTTGCCGCGCGGGATTGGCGTTCTGCCGCAGACGCCTATACGTTGGTGCGGCGCATAGACCCGCAGTACGAGCCGACTCGGCTGGCCGCCCATCTGTTTGAAAGCCGGGTCGGGCTGGCGGCAGAGGCGTTGGCGGCGGGAGAGCTGGCGAAGGCCTTCAGCGAGCTGGACCAGGCGTTGCAGTTGCGTCCAGAGGCCACCGCTGTGGTCAGGGTGCAGCGGGCACTGGACGAACGGATCGACCTTCCAGAGGCGAATGCAGGGCCGGCGCAGCGCAACCTCTGGCGTGCGCTCCTGCTCTTGGCGGACGAGTTCGCCGCACAGGGCCGCCCCTGTACAGCGGCAGCACAGCTGGAAGCTGCGCTGGCCGTCTTGCCCTCTGCCGGGCCAGAAACACCCCTGGCGCAGATCCAGGCTGCCTGCGCGGACGCCGACGCCTTGCAGCAGCTGCAGCCCGCACTGGCGGCAGCGGGCGGAAAAATTTTGTATTCGACGCAGGAGGGCAGCCGCTACAACATTTATGCAGCCCCTGCACGGCAGAACAGCCCCTCCTCTTTGCTGATCGCCGACGGCGCCCAGGTCGGTGCCAGGTTGGGCTCCCCCCGTCTGGCCTTTCACAGCACCGCAGCCCCGGGCATTGCCCTCTTTGATCTGCAGGCGGCGTTTGGGCCTGGGGACTGGGCAGGACGCCTGACCGAGACTGCGGAGGATGCGCGCGATGCCCCGCCCTCCTGGTCGCCGGATACCACGCAGATCGTCTACAGCAGTGCCCGTACCGGTGCCGGTCGGCCGCGCATCTATGTGCGCACAGTGAGCAGCGGAGAGGAAATCGATCTGGGGCTGGGCAAGGATCCTGCCTGGGAACCTGGGGGAAACCGAATTGTGTACAACGGTTTCGACGAGCTCGGCGAGAACCCTGGCCTCTATCAGATCGAGGCAACCGGCCAGGGGCGGGTGCGGCTGACCGACAACGGCAACGATGTGCGACCTGTCTGGGCGCCCGACGGCCGGTCGGTGGTCTTTATGAGCACGCGCGACGGCGACATGGAGCTGTACCGGCTGTCGCTGGTCGACGGTTCGCTGCTGCAGCTGACCGACGACCCTGCACAGGACGGGCTGCCGGCGGTCAGCCCGGACAGCAACCTGGTTGTTTTTGCCAGCGACCGTGGAGGCAGCTGGCGTCTCTATGTCACCCCCCTGCAGGGCGGGCCGACGATCTGGCTGCTGGACATTCGCGGTGTGCTGACCAACTGGCTGGAGCATTCGCTGCAGTGGACGCGCTAGAGGAGATCCACCGCCGGAGATCCGATCCTTCCGGCATCGCGTCCTTTACGGGCAGGCAGATCGGGCGCTATCTGGTCGGCCAGCAGCTGGGCAGCGGGGGTGTCGCTGCTGTCTATCGGGCCTACGACCAGGTAGAAGGGCAGACGGTCGCACTCAAATTGCTGCTGCCAGGCGCGGACGAAAAAAGCTACATCCGTCTTCGGAATGAGGCCATGACGGCTGGCTCGCTGCGCCACCCCCATCTTGTGCGTATTTTGCAGATCGGCACAGCTGCCCAGGGGGAGGTGGCCTATATTGCGATGGAGCTGGTCGAGGGGGTGAGCCTGGCAGAACTGCTTCACCAGCGCGGGCGGCTGCGCCCGGCAGAGTCTGCCAATCTGCTTGAACCGATCGCCCGGGCGTTGGCTGCCGCCCATGCCCAGGGAATCGTGCACCGCGATGTGAAACCGAGCAACCTCCTGCTGCGCACGGTCAGCCCTGGAGCGGCCCACAGCGTTCAGATCGAAGCGCTCGACCACCCTGTGGTGCCGCTGTTGACCGACTTTGGGATTGCACGGGCGCTGGACGCCCCGGAGTTGACCAGTGTGGGGCGCACTGTGGGGACGCCGGCCTACATGGCGCCCGAACAGTGTACCCGCAGCCGGGAGATCGACGGCCGTGCGGATCTTTATGCCCTGGGCGCAGTGCTCTACCGCTCTCTGGCCGGGCGTCCCCCTTTCGTCGGTGCGACCCCTCAGATTCTGCACGCGCATGTCTACGAGCCTGTGACGATCGAAGAAGAGGTGTACCGCCAGCTTTCCCCCTTGCTGGTTGAGGTGTTGCAGCGCAGCCTGGCCAAACTGCCTGAGGAGCGTTTTGCCAATGCCAACGAGCTGGCGGATGCCTTGGCAAAGGCAGCTGGCCGCACCCAGCGGGGTGTCCGGGCCGGGAACGGAGGAACTGCGACGGCCACGTTGACGATGGCAGCGTTGCCGTCGCTTGCACCGCCTGCTGACCCGACGGTGCAGGCTTTGCTGGTCCCGGGCAGCGGTGCACGGTCTGTCCACCCTTTGCGGCGGGCAGCGGAGGTGTTGCCCACCGAAACACAGGGGATCCGGGCTGCCCGGCGCGAGCGAGTGGGGCTTCGGGGCAGGGCTTCTGGAAGAGCAGAACAGGGGAGTGCGCTGGGACGGGCCCTTCTGGGAGGGGTGTCGATCGTGGCGCTGGGGGTTCTGCTGGGCATCGTGGCTCCTCGACTGTGGGATTTGGGGAAGGATCTGGCGACGCAGCGGTTGCCAGCCGCTGCACTCCTCTCGCCGACACCGGAGGGGGGAGGGCGCAGCGCAGAGGCCAGCAATTCGTTCACCGAACCGCTGGCAGTGCCTGCGAACGAATTGCTGGTCGTCCCGGTGTGGACCCCTGCGGCGACGGACGTTGAAACGGAGGGCTGCACCCAGCGGATTGACGAGATTTTGCAGCAATACAGCGGAGGGCTGCCAGAGGAGCGGCGCACCCTTCTGGGGTGTCCTCGTTCTGTGGCGCAGGTGGGGGCTGCCCAGATGCTGCCGTTCGAATTCGGCTATATGGTGGGCCTGGACCGTGCGCCAGAGATTTACATCGTCTATCTCCGCGACGATCGCTGGGAGTGGTTGCCGGCGGTGGAGAGTCCCTCCCTGCCTGCCGAGCTTTCCTCTGCTGTGAAGGAGGGGAATTTTCTGCCTGGCGGCCGTTTTGCAGGGCTGTGGGCGCAGGATGGACGCTGGCAGAAGCTGGGCTTTGCGGTGGCCCCGGCGCCGGTGGCGTTTACAGCGGCGATCCAGACCTTTGAGGGCGCTGTGCTGATCGCCGATCGGGAGACGGCCGAGGTCGCCTGGCTGCCGCTGTTGCAGCGTTGAGCCTGCTCAAGCCGGGCATGGCCCGGCAACTTGGATGGGCACGTTGGAAAGGAATTGCCGTGCAGGAGATTGAGCTGGCCCCCCACCACAAACAGGGGCTGTTGATTCGCTGT
The DNA here is from genome assembly GCA_026389955.1 of Caldilinea sp. The sequence continues at coordinate 10,390 of JAPLGY010000426.1, forward strand.
CCGCTGCTTTTGTCGCCGGCTGCGATCGGTTTTGGGGAAGTATTGCCGCCGGGGCTGGACTGGCAGCAGGTAGGCGGTGTTGTGGTAGGGCCGGTCAGCGCAGCCGGCCATGGCTACGGTGGCCCTGTCCGGCTGGTCGAGCTGGACGGGGGGCTCCTGGCGTCTCCGTCGCCTTTCAGCCGCAGTGCTCGTCGGGCAGCGGAGCTGTATGCGGCGCTTTGGGGGCGGCTGGGCTGCCCGGTGATCGTGCAGCTGGTCGATGCGGGGCCTGCGGAGTTGATGCGGGCGGGGCGTCGGGTTGCCCAGATCGCTGCGGTGGCTGCTTTGGAATGGCAGGTGCCGGCGGGGGTGACCGCTGTGCAGGTCCGCGAAGGGGTTCTGGCGCTGCTTCAGGCGACCGAGCTGCCGGTCTATGTGAAGCTTCCGCTGGAAAATGTGCTGCCGCTGGCAGAACGGGCAGTGCAGGCGGGTGCGGCTGGGGTTGTGGTCGGGCAGCCCCTGCTGGGGCAGGTAGCACTTCCCGGCCCCCCGGAGCGCCAGCCGGTCTGGGTCACAGGCCAGCTTTCGGGGCCGCTTGCCTCAGCGGCCATGCTGCGCAGCCTGGCTGCCGTCGCAGCAGCAGCGTTGGGGTGCACCGTGATCGCCTGCGGTGGCATCTGCCATCCGCGCCAGATCGAACAAGTGTTGGCGTTGGGGGCCCATGCTGTGCAGCTGGACAGCGTGCTCTGGGCTGGAGGAAGCGGCTGGCGCGGCTGAGACGGAGCAGTCTCCTGCGGGCGGGCGATGTCGAATTCAGCCAACGGCGAAAGTCCGTTGGCGATCTGTGGAAAGGAACGTAGAACACATGCGGGCAGTGGTTCAGCGGGTCAGCTCGGCGCAGGTGCGTGTAGCCGGCCAGGTGGTAGGCCAGATCGAGCGAGGATTTCTGGTATTGGTGGGGATCACCCACAGCGACGGCGAGGCAGAGGCTCGTGCGCTGGCGCGCAAGCTGGTCGGGCTGCGGCTGTTCGACGATGCAGATGGTAAAATGAACTTGAGCCTGGCCGATGTTGGCGGGGCTGTGCTGTCGGTCAGCCAGTTCACGCTCTACGGCGATGTGCGCAAGGGGCGCCGCCCCAGTTTTGTCGATGCGGCCCGTCCCGAGCAGGCCGAGCCCCTTTATCAGCGTTTTTGCCATCTGCTGGCAGCAGAAGGTGTGGCGGTCGCCCAGGGTGTGTTCCAGGCCCACATGGAGATCGTGCTGGTCAACGACGGGCCGGTCACCCTCTGGCTCGACACGGCGACATTTGGCAACTAAAATCCAGAACATTTCACAACAAAGCACGAGGCAAGAGATGAAATACCGGCCGTTGGGCAGAACAGGGATGAACGTTTCTGAGGTCAGTTTTGGGGCCTGGGCGATCGGGGGGAGCTGGGGAGAGGTCGACGATGCAGAATCGATGGCCGCCTTGCACAAGGCAGTCGACGAAGGGGTCAACTTGATCGACACCGCCGATGTCTACGGGGATGGGCGCAGCGAACGGCTGGTGGCCCGGCTCCAGCGCGAGCGGCCGGGGGAAGCGATTTTTGTGGCGACCAAGGCAGGACGACGGCTGAACCCGCATACGGCAGAGGGGTACACCTACGCAAACCTGCGCAGTTTTGTCGAACGCAGCCTGCAAAATCTTGAGACCGACAGCCTGGACCTGGTTCAGCTGCACTGTCCGCCTACAGCAGTCTATGCGCGGCCGGATCTGTTTGCGGCGCTGGACCGTCTGGCGGAGGAGGGCAAGATTCGCCACTATGGGGTCAGCGTCGAGACGGTCGACGAGGCGCTGCAGGCGCTCGAACACCCCAATGTGCAGACTGTTCAGATCATCTTCAATTTGTTTCGTCAGAAACCGGCGGAGCGGTTTTTTCGTGCTGCCCAGGAGCGGCAGGTTGGGATTCTGGCGCGTGTGCCGCTGGCCAGCGGCCTGTTGACCGGCAAAATCACCCCCGAGAGCACCTTTGCCGCCGACGATCATCGCAACTTCAACCGCTATGGCCAGGCCTTCGACGTTGGAGAGACTTTCAGCGGGGTGCCGTTGGAGGCGGCGTTTGACGCTGTGGAGGCACTGCGCCCGCTGGTTCCCCCTGGGACGACGATGGCCCAGTTTGCGCTGCGCTGGATCCTGATGTTTGAAGCGGTCACCTGTACAATTCCGGGGGCCAAACGGCCTGACCAGGTCCTGGACAACTGCGCCGCTGCGGAGCTGGCTCCGATCGAACAGCGCCGGATGGAGGCGATCCAGGTCATCTACGACACCTACATCCGGCCACATGTGCAGACACGGTGGTGAAGATATGGCAGTGAAAGGCAGTGAAAGGGGAGAACGACGATGACAGAGCTGCGCAGCCATGTATTGGCTGAACCGCCCGAGATGGATCTGGCGGTGCTCCTGGAGGCAGTCGGCGAACTGGAGGCGTATCTGGTGGCAGGTGAGCTGTACCGCACCTTGCGGGTACAGACCCCGTCCGGTTTTCAGCTGGTGCAGATGTCGGCGGGGGATCTGCTGGCGCGTCTGGATCGACTGGCGTGTCAGCGGGTTGGATTGAGCGCAGCCCAACAGGCAGCGCTGGAGCGGGCAGCCGCAGCGGCCCATTCGGTTTTTTACAGCTTGCGCACCCGTTTTCATGGCCTGTTGCAGCGCGAGATCAAGGCCCGTCTGGACAGTTTGAGCTGGTTTTTGGAAGATGCCGCAGGGGATCCCAGACGGGCGCGCGTGGAGTATCCCTATGAAATCCGCAATCGTCAGCGTGTGCAGCGGATGGTTGAGGAACTGGCCGAGGAATTGCCGCCGGCCTTGAAAAGGCAGATCGAGCGGGTCGACGAGCGCATACGTCTGTTGGCGAAACCGGCCAGCTTCATCTGGGAGGACTCGTTGGAAGCCTGCTACCCGCGCCAGCGAGACTGGTATCTGTACGTCAGCCCCTGAGTCCCTTGAGTTCGGTTGGGCTGACAGCCTGTCGGGCGAGGCTGCAGAGGGCAAAAAAGGCATTAAAAAAAGCACTGTGTGTTGTCCCCCGAAGGCTGGATTGGGGCCAGCCACAACACACAGTGCTATATCATAAGATACAACAAAGATTCTCGGTTGTCAAATGCTTGTAGGGGAAAATTCACATTGATTGGTTTGCCGTCACTGCTCAGGCATAGAAGCCTACTGAATCACAGTTTGTCAGAATCGTACAAATCAGCGAGATATAGAGACATGGAAGCGGTACGCCTGCCTGAGCAGGGTTGAACACAAGGATCGGTTGACGCGCTTTGGGTTCAACTGCATTGTCACGCTGCTGGAGCTGCAAGGCAGGCGTGTGGAGGTTGTGTTTCCGAACGAGACCAAAGAGGATCTGGAGGCCGATTTCATCGCCAGCCTCACCTCCATGTCCGCCAGAGTGTACGGGCGGCGCGGCAACAAGAAGCGGGCAGAACGCATCTGAACGCCGCCATCCCTCTGAAACATACCGTCTGAAACATACCGTGAGTTCCACGGAAATAAACGCCTGTGGAGAGCCTGTACGTCCTGGCGACATCGCTCAGGCTGTGGTCGGTGAAGCAGGAACCTGGCAACAAGCGTCTCCTGGTGAGAGGTTTGTCTAGGTCCAAGAGAACGGATTTGAAAAGGTGTCGTTGCGGTGTTGCGGGGGATTGATCCTTGCTTGTGCTTCGAGTATACTGAAGGTGTGTCTTGATTTATAGCGAGCCCTACAAACCAGAACAGAGAGGACAACGAAGTTTCTATGAAACATATAAGGTTTTGGACGTCTGTCATGGTGTTGTTGGCAGTGCTGGCCTCCAACAGCACGGTGGTGTTTGCTCAGACGGCGCTGCCCAGTGGAAGAGATGGGCTGGGCCGTACGGGTCCGGCGATTCCGGCACAGCCGTCGGCGGCGCCGGACCGGAATGTGCCGGTCTCTGGGGCTGAACCGGCGATTCCTGCCTACGAGCAGGTCTTGCCAGCAGCGGCTGTCCAGAGGGCAGGGCAGCTGCCGGTGCGGCGGTGGGCAGCCCCGCGTGGGGCCCAAATACCGGCGGGGGCTGGTGCGCTGGCCGATGACGGGTGGGTGAACGTGGTTGTGCACCTTGAAATTCCGGCAGTGGCAGCGCAGGTCAATGCCAGCGCCGAGGTGCGGGCTGCCCATGCCGACGCTGTGGCCCAGGCCCAGGCTGCGGCCAGTGCTGGGGTGGTGGCGTCGGGGGGGCAGGTGCTCTTCCAGTTCAAAACGCTGAGCAGCGGCATCGCAGCCCGCATTCCGGCCAGCGCGGTCCGCAGCATCAGCTCCTTGCCCGGTGTGAGCCGTGTCTCGCGCGTGCATGACTATGAAATGGACCTGTCGGAGACGGTGCCTTTTATCGGCGCCAGTGCACTGCAGAACCTGGGGGTCACCGGCAAGGGGGTCAAGGTGGCAGTGCTGGACTCTGGGATCGATTTTTCCCACCTGGCGTTTGGCGGGCCAGGGACCGTCGCCGGCTGGGAGGCCGCGTACTATGGCGCTTCCCCCGACTGCGACCACGGTGCATGGAGCGACCCCGAATGTGCCTATGCCCAGCCTGCGAACCCAGCGCTGTTTGGGCCGGAGGCCCCACGGGTCAAGGGCGGCTATGACTTTTTGGGAGAAGCCTGGCCAGAGGGCTCCGACACTCCATTGCCCGACCCCAACCCGATCGATGTGGAAGGGCACGGCACCCACGTCGCCGACATCATCGGCGGCCGCAGCTATGCCGCGGGAACGAACGCAGACGGCGACTACCCGGCCAAGGGGGTTGGGGTGGCCCCCGACAGCGAACTGTATGCGTTCAAAGTCTGCGCGTCGTTCAGCAGCTCCTGCAACGGTCTGTCGCTGCTGGCTGCGATGGATGCCGCTGTCGATCTTGACGGCGACCCTGAGACCACCGACCCGGTCGACGTGATCAATCTATCGCTGGGGTCTCCCTACGGCCAGCCGGAAGACGACCTGACTGCGTTTGTCAACCTGGCGACGGAGCTGGGGGTGATCGTTGTCGCATCGGCCGGCAACTCTGCCAACAAACCGTTTATTGTCGGCAGCCCCTCGATGGCAGAGGGCGCGATCAGCGTGGCACAGACCGCAGTGCCTTCGTCGGAGCGCTACCCGCTTTTTTATGCCACAGGCGCTGTGACTGAGACGATCGACAACGCGGTCTTCCAGAACTGGTCGACCGCGCCCGGCGCCACCATGCTCCAGGGTCCGCTCGCCTACGGCAACCCGGACGGCTCAAACAAAGACGGCTGCGCAGCGTATACCGACAGCATGGCCGGCAAGGTGGTGCTGGCCGACCGCGGGACCTGCGCTTTCACTGTGAAAGCCAAGAACGCCTCGGCAGCGGGCGCCGCGCTCTCTTTGATCGGTCTGATCGCCCCGGGCGACCCCTTCGAGGGAGGGGACAACGGCGATCGGCCGATCAATATGCCCACCTTCATGGTGGATCAGGCGACGTCGGAGCTGCTCAAGGGGGGGATTGAAGCGGGGATTGTGGTCGGCATCGACCCGGCGAACGCGATCAACCTGGCCTACACGATGGTGGGCAGCTCTTCGCGCGGCCCGAGCAACCACGACAACCGGATCAAGCCGGACATCGGCGCTCCTGGCGCCTCGGTTTCGGCCATTGCCGGGTCGGGTGCGGGCACAGGTGCGTTTGGTGGCACTTCGGGGGCGGCCCCGATGGTCTCTGGCGTCGCTGCGCTGCTCAAAGAGCTGTACGGAGACACCCTGCTGCTGCCCCAGCAGTACAAGGCGTTGCTGATGAACACCGGCACCATCACGATCTGGGAAGGGGACCCGGGCACCAACCTGGCCCCGATCACCCGCATCGGCGGCGGCCAGGTGGATGCGGCTGCTGCCAACCAGAGCCCTCTGATCGCCTGGGACAGCACCGGTGGGGATGCAGACCCGCTGGCCTGGACGGGGAGCCTCTCGTTTGGGTACGTTGCTGTAGAGGATTACCAGGCCTACACGCGCACGCTGACGATCCTCAACCGTTCTGATCGGCCGCAGAGTGTCTCGATCGAGTCGTTCTTCCGCTACGAAGAAGATTTTGACAGCGGTGTGTTGGTGACCCCGCAGAGTGGTTCGGTGGATCTGGCTGCCGGAGCAGCTGTCGATGTGCCGGTGGTGCTTGAGGTTTTTCCGGCTGGCAGTGCAGAACTCGGGCTCGGGGCTCTGCACCCCTGGGTTATCAACATGGGGGCATTGGGGGCCAACGGCGACATGCTGCGCTTCCAGGAGTATGACGGCTACTTGCAGCTGACCCCGCAGGGAGGGGCGCCGGTCCATGTGGCCTGGCATGTACTGCCCAAAGCGGTCGCTGGGGTGGATGTGGCCGTGACGAACTTGCAGGAGCGCACCGGGGTGATGGCCAACAGCTCCCCGGCGGTCACGGCGACCTTGGATCTCTTTGACCTGATGGTTGTTGACGGCAACGACTACGGCTATCTCGTCGGCGACTGCACCTCGATTGGGCTCGCGCCCGGCTGCAACCAATCGCCGGTCGATCTGCGGGAGGTAGGTGTCCGCTCTTCGACCGATGTCGCCCCCAACGACTTCCTGGAGTTTTATGTGTCGATCTGGGATGCTCCTTACCGGGCCGGCCAGTACCCGACCGAGTTTGACATCTACATCGACTCCAACGCCGACGGGGCGGACGACTACGTGCTCTTCAACGGTGACCTGACGCTCAACGCCAGCGACGGGCGCAACATTGTCTTCCTGGTGGATCTCAGCGTCCCGGTGACCGGCCGTGTGCCGATACCGATGTACTTTATCGATGCGCCGTTCAACACGCAGAGTTTTGTGCTGCCGATGGATGCTGCCTCGATCGGGGTGACGCCGGGGCAGCCCTTCCGTTTCAGCGTGTTTGCCTATGACGCCTATTTCACAGGGAGTCTGTGGGATTGTGCGCCCAAGGTGGACAATGTCTGTTCGGGTGCATTCCAGTACACCCCGGGCCAGTCCCGTT
>JAPLGY010000547.1 GCA_026389955.1 Caldilinea sp.
TAAAGCGTATGGGATCATTGTCGTCTTCATCAAAAGTCAGCCAGGCACTTTTATACTCAGGTCGTTGTGCAGCGTTCGCGTGCAACAGAAGGGCCGCCAATGTACTCTTGCCATACCCGGCTGCAGCAATCACAGCGGTCAAGCGCGTGTTGCGAACAAAAAGGGATTCCAGCAGTTCCAGGCGCTGAAGCACAGGAGAGGGTAGAACCGGTGGCTGTCTTTTGATTTTAAGAACTGGCGTGTCTATCGAATTCATATGGAAGAATATACTTGACCCCAAAAACTAGACCACATATGAAACCTGGATTTTGCACCTTGAAAACCGAATAGAAGGAAATTCGCGCAGGTGTCCCCTCTGAGGCAAAGTGCCTACGAGCATACCACTCGATCTTATTTTTGTCACTTTGTGGTCTTGACAGCGGGGCAAGGTCTAGCCCCTCCCCCTCTATGGCCGTCTTGCCACAAACAGGCAGAAGAGACACGAACACCCATCTGGACGCCAACTTGTCGAACTGGCTGGGTTGACAGTACAATCGTGCAGCAATGAACAATCAACGTGTGACCTTCGACATCCCTCCTGACGAATTTGTCGTGATCATGGGCGGCAAGTCCAGCTTGCTCAGCGTGCTTTCAGGGCTGGACCAGCCAAGCCAGGGACGTATCTATCCTCCAGTTGCACTGCGAGCGCCAGGCCACGCTGGCCCTCGTCATCCATGCGATCGAGGTCACCGAACATGCCGAGCGCGTCATCACGCTCGCTGATGGGAAGATCGTAGGGAACGAGCGGAAGGGGAAACAGGGTCGATGGTCAACGGTCAATTGACAATTCACGATTCTTCCCCCCAATGACTTTGCTGCACCTTACCTTCATCCGCCGCCAGCTTGCCACCACCCGCAGCCAGTCGCTCATTTTTTTGCTCTGCGTAGCGCTTTCTATGGTGACGCTCGTGGCGCTGCGCGGCTTCGGAGACAGCGTCGACCGCGCGCTGACCCGTGATGCGCGTGCCCTGATTGGCGCCGACGTCGTTGTGCAGTCGAACTTCACCTTTGACCCGGCCGTCGACGCGGCCGTGGCGGCGATCGTGGCGCGCGGCGACGCCGAAACTGTCCGCACCTGGGAGTTCTATTCCGTCGTGCGCCGCAGCGGCGAAGACAGTTCTCTGCTCTCGAATCTTAAGATCGTGGAGGCGGGCTGGCCCCTTTACGGCAGCGCGACGCTGGCCTCGGGCGCTGCGCTGAGCGCTGTGCTTGCGCCCGGTCGCATCATCGTGGAGCAAGCATTGCTCGACCGGCTGGGCGTTCAGGTTGGTGATGCGCTGCGCGTGGGCGACGCCAACCTGACCATTGGCGGCGTCATCACATTTGAACCCGACCGGCCGACAACCTTCTTCGCACTCGGCCCGCGCGTCCTCGTCGACGCCGCCGATCTGGCCGCACTCAACCTCGTCAACCCCGGCTCGCGCGTCACCTATCGCTGGCTGCTCAAGGCTGCCGATCCCGACAGCGTCGACGCGCTCGCCGCCGAGATCCGGGCCGTCGCCGCTCGCGATTTCGTGCGCGTCGACACCTTCCGCACCGCGCGCACCGGCGTGGAGCGCTTCTTCACCAACTTTCTCTTCTTCCTGAGCCTGGTGGGTATCTTCACGCTCATGCTTGCCGGCATCGGCATCCAGAGTTCGCTGACCGCGTTTTTGCGCGAGCGCCATAGCACGATCGCCATCGCCAAGACACTCGGCGCTTCCAGCCGCTTCGTCATGGCCAATTTCTACCTCGTCGTGCTGCTGCTCGGCACCCTCGGCGCGCTGCTGGGCATCGTGTTTGGCTTGATGTTGCAGTGGACGCTGCCGACGCTGCTCAGCGGTTTTCTGCCGCCCGACATCGAGCTGCTGATTTCGACGCGCGCGGTGGTAGAGAGTGCGCTGCTTGGGCTCGTCGTGGTGCTGCTCTTCACCTTTCTGCCGCTCTACCGCCTGGAAGGACTGCGTCCCAGCTACATTTTTCGCAAGGAAGAGCCACCTATCGTCCACCGTCTGCCCTTTGCACTCACCCTGGCGTTGATTCTGGGCCTCTTTACGGCGCTGGTCATCTGGCAACTGGGCGATGTGCGGACCGCGCTCTGGTTTGCCGGCGGCGCGTTGGGGCTGCTGCTGATTGCGGCGCTGCTCACCGAGGCGGCGCTGTGGCTGCTCAGACGGTGGGATGTGCGCTGGCTGCCCATGCGACAGGCGCTGCGCGGGCTCTTCCGGCCGCGCAACGGCACGCGCGCCATCGTCGTCACCCTCTCCACGGCACTGGGCGTGCTCTTCTGCATCTTCGTCATCGAACAGAACCTGCGCGCCAGCTTCGTGCAATCCTATCCGCCCAGTGCCCCCAACGTCTTCTTTTTGGATATCCAGCCCGGCCAGCAGGCAGATTTTGCAGAGACGCTCGGTATGGAGGCGGAGTACATTCCTGTCGTGCGCGCCGCGCTTTTGACCGTCAACGGCGAGGAACCGCGCCGTACCCCCGAGGCGGATGACCGCGGCAGCAATGAGGGCACAGACGAATCCGAAGGGGACGACGGGCGCCGAGCGCCGCAATATACGCTCACCTATCGCGACACGCTGGCAGAAGGTGAGACGCTGGTGCAGGGCGCATCCCTCTTTGGTGCGGCTCAGGAGCTCCATGCCGTCTCTGTACTCCAGGAGACGGCCGAAGCACGCGGCATCGCCGTCGGCGACCTGTTGACTTTCAACATCCAGGGCGTGCCGCTGGACGCCACGGTGACCAGCATTCGCAAACAGGATGCCGAATCGGTGCAGCCCTTCTTTGGCTTTGTCTTTGCGCCGGCCGCGCTCAGCGCCGCGCCACAGACGATCTTCACCGGCGTGCGGGTGGCGCCAAACCAAATCGCCCCACTGCAGAACCGCATGGTGGCACAATTTCCCAACGTCACTGTCATCGACGTGACCGCCACCCTCGCACAGTTTGCCTCGGTCGTGCAGCGCATCACGCAGGTCGTGCGCTTCTTCAGCGCGTTCAGCATCCTGGCCGGGCTGTTGATCGTGGTCAGCTCGGTCTATGCGACGCGTCTGGCGCGCGTGCAGGAAGCTGCATACTACAAAGTGCTGGGCGCCACGAGCCGCTGGGTGACAGCCGTCTTTGCCTTGGAAAATGTGCTGCTCGGCCTGTTCAGCGCAGTGCTGGCGCTGCTCATGGCACAGGTGGCGGCCTGGGCCATCATGACTTGGCTCTTCGAACTGGAGTACCGCTTCCTGCCCTTGGCCAGCCTGGCCATGATTGCGACAACGATTGCAGCCGTGACCCTGGTCGGCATGGTAGCCTCTATCGGGATCCTGCACAGCCGGCCCATCAATTTTTTGCGGATGCAGACCGAGAATGAATAGGAACGAGTCAACATGGTTGCATTGGTTCGCCAGATAAAAAGAGATGCCTTGCCGTCGCGGCAGAGGAGACGCCAGCCGAGGCAGATCCTGGCACTCCTGGCGATTGGCCTCTTGCTGGCAGGTTGCGGGGGGGCGTCCACCCCCCCCCCCCCCCCCCCCCCCACCGGAGGGGCTTGGCGTCAGAAGTGAAGAGACCTACCCAGCACAGCTGGAGGCGGCATTGCGCGCCGACGGGTACGCCGTGCGAGTCGTCAACGCCGGCGTGAGCGGCGAGACGAGCAGCGGCACATTGCAGCGCATCGACTGGCTGCTGCAACAAGAGCCCGACATTGTCATCCTGGCGATCGGGGGCAACGACGGCCTGCGCGCCATCGATCCGGCATTGACCGAGCAAAACATCGCCGCGCTGGTGACGCGCATCCAGCAAAGCGATGCCGTCGTGGTGCTGCCCGGCATGGAAATGGTGCGCAACCTGGGCAGCGAGTTCGTCGACGACTTTCGCACCATCTACCCGCGCGTGGCCGAGAAAACTGGCGCTATCCTCATGCCCTTTTTTCTCGAAGGCGTCGCAGGCGACCGCATGCTCAACCAGCCTGACTTCATTCACCCCACAGCCGCAGGCTATCGCGTCGTCGTCCAGAATCTCCTCCCGTATGTCGAACAAGCCCTGCAGCAGCTGCAGGCACGCTAACCGAGAAGAACAGTTCCCACCCTCCCCTCTTTTTCTGCAAATGGACAGCCCGTAGGATGTTATAATGGACGAAGCAGATCGATTCAGGATCTCTCTGGATGTCTTGGCGAGCGGGGAGGCAAACCATGTCGGCGGTCAACTTCAATACATCGAACCAGACATTGCGGCAACTTTTGGGAAATGGGTTGACATATCGCGTGCCACGGTTTCAACGAGACTACAGCTGGACTCAAGATGATCAGCAGCCTGGTCACCAATGAACAGGAACGGACATACAACGGAGTCGCACAAAGAATTGCCGCTGGTGAGTTAGCATCGCCAGCGCAGGTGATCCGCGCACTTTCGCCCATTTATGT
>JAPLGY010000621.1 GCA_026389955.1 Caldilinea sp.
CGGGCAATGGCGATGCGCTGACGCTGCCCCCCCGAAAGCTGGTTGGGAAGCGCCCGGGCACGCTCTGCCAGCCCAACCCGATCGAGCAGATGCAGTGCCCGGGCACGGCGCACCCGGGCACTGGCCACCCGCCCCTGCATCGGTGTCTCCACATTTTCCAGCGCACTCAGCGTCGGCAGCAAATTGTGCAGCTGAAAAATAAAGCCCACCGTGCTGGCTCGAAAGGCGTCGACATCTTTCAACCTGGCCAAATTCTCGCCCGCCACCCAAACTTCGCCGGCCGTCGGCTGGTCCAAAGCCCCCAACATGTTCAGCAGCGTGCTCTTGCCACAGCCGCTGGGCCCCATGATCGCCACAAACTCGCCAGCAGCCACAGCAAGGTTGATGTCGTCCAGGGCGTGCACCGCACTCTCCCCGCTCCCATAAACTTTGCTCAAATGGATCGTCTCGATCAACAGTTCGTGTGTCATGGTTGAATGTTCACAAAAGCGGTCATGCCCCAGCGCAGTGCAGGGTCCAGTTGCTCTACATCGACGTAGACCGTGTAGTTCGTGCTCCCTTGCACGGCCGAGCTGACCGGTGCCACCTCGGTGACTCTCCCCGCAAACACCTGGTCAGGCAGCGCGTCAAAAGTGACCTCGACCGCCAGCCCGACTTGTACATGGATCACATCGGTCTCACGCAGGTCGGTGGTCTCTACATGCATGCGACGGGTGTCTCCCAACAGAATTGCCGGTGTCCCTGGGGCAAGGGTTTCCCCCACATGCACCTGGATCATCCCCACCTGTCCAGCAAATGGGGCCCTCACCTGGGTCAGACGCAGCTGTGCTTCAGCGCTGTCCAGCGCCGCCAGCGCCGAAGCAACACGCGCCTCGGCCATCGCCAACTCCTCCTGGCTGGCACCCGCCAATAGCCTGTCCAAAGACGCCTGTGCGCTGGAAAGCTGTGCCAGTGCCGCCCGGATATTGGCCTCAGCACCCGGTGCCCGGCTCTCAGCGGTGCTGACCCCCGCCCTGGCTGTATCAATGGCGCGCGCCGCCACCGCCAGCTGTGGCTGGGTCAGCCCCTGCAGCACTGCCGCCTGCTGCGCATTGGCGGCCTCCAGGTTGGCAGTGGCCTGTGCCAGCGCCAGCGCCTGGGGCAGCGCCCCAATCTCCGGGTCGTCACGCACCAGATTGTAGCCCGCCTGCGCATTTTTGAGGCCAGCCTCCGCCTGCGCAATCGCCGCCCGCGCCGCTATCCGCTCCTGTTCGGTAGGATGGCTCGCCATCTCAGCATACTGCGCCTGCGCCTGGGCGACCTGTGCCTGGGCTGCAGCCACAGAAGAATCCAATTCGAGCAACGCAGCACCCGCCACGGCAACCTGCGCCTTGGCCGCAGCCACAGAAGCTTCAGCAGCAGCGACGTCAGCCTCTGAAGCTGCGGCCGCCAACCTGGCCAACGCCGCCTCCGCCTCCTGCACAGCCGCCTCCGCCATCGCCACCTGACCTGCCAACACCCCCCCCTCCAACTCCATCAACAACGTACCCGCTTCGACCCACGCCCCGCTCGTCACATGGAGCGCCTGAACAACACCCGCCGCCGCCGGCCCCAGGCTGGCCCAGAGGACTGGCGTCAGCTTGCCCGAAGCCCAGATGATCTGCGCCTGTTCCTCTTCTTGCAAGGCCGCCGCAGCAACCCGCTCCGCTTCTGCAGCCATCTGGGTTTGGATGGAATACCTGTACCCCCACCAACCGGCTGCCCCCAAAATGCTCGCAATCACAATCCCCCAGACCATTCGACGCATGGCTTGCCTCTCTTCATACACCTACTCGTAGCGCAGCGCCTCCGCAGGCTCCAGCCGACTGGCACGCCAGGCTGGATAAAGCCCCCCCAACACCCCCAACAGCGCGGCTGTGCCAAACGCTGTCAAAAAAGTGTCCACCCGCCAGGTCGCCGTAATAAACTGGCTGACAAAAGGCAGCCAGGTCACTGCAGTCAGCACAGTCACCCCCAGCACCGAACCGAACAGAGCTGCCACCAGACAGAGAAAAAGACTCTCCAACAGCACCTGCCCCAAAATCCGCCGGCGCCGCCAGCCCACCGCACGCAGCGTGCCGATCTCGCGCGTGCGCTCAAAAATCGACATCATCATCGTGTTGGCCACCACGATCCCACCGATGAAAAGCGCCAGCAGACGGATCGCACTGAGCATTCCAGCGCTGGTCTGCATATCATTCGTGCTCTGGGCAAATTCACTGCTGACGCTGGCGCGGGCTTCTGGGAAACGCTGGTTGATCCGTTCCACAACCTCCTCAGCATGGGCTGGATCCTCTACGTCGACAAAAATAAAACTGACCGAACGAGGGCGCCCCATGATGCGCTGGGCTTCACTGACCGCGACAATCCCACCGCCATCCTCCATGGCATTGCCCGTTTCAGCGATCCCCACGATGCGGTAGCGGTTGCCGGCCAGGTCCAGCGTGCTGCCCACCCCTACTTTATAGACCTCGGCAGCAATTTTGCCGACCACCATCTCATTCGGACGCCGGATCAAACGGCCTTCGACCAGCTTGTAGTGGCGCATCACCGGGCTGTTGGGGTCCACCCCCCCAAACAGGAACATCGGCATCTCCGGCGACGTGATGAACGCCAACACAAAAGGGCTGGCAGATTGGACGCCGGGCATTGCACCCATCTGACCCACGATCCGCTCGTCCAGGCTGCTCAAACTCATATCCGCGACCTCACGCTGCATCACCGTGATGTTGCCAG
>JAPLGY010000225.1 GCA_026389955.1 Caldilinea sp.
CTGGGCAATCTGAGTGCGGCGACGGGGGGCGGTGCGAACATTCCGCTGAACCCGGCGCCGTTCAACGGTGCGACTGTGTCGTACAGCGGGACGGTGGCCCATGAGGTGGTGAGTGGGACGGTGACTGCGACCGCAGCGGACACGGCGGCGACGATTGTGGTGAACGGGTCGGCTGTGGCTTCTGGCAGCCCGGCCGGGCCGTTTGTGCTGAATGTCGGTGCGAACGTCTTCACGGTGACGGTGACTGCGCAGGACGGCACGACGGTCAAGAGCTACACGGTGACGATCGTTCGTGCGCCGCTCACGGGCATTGCCGGCGTTGTGTACAACGATGTCAACGGCAATGCGCGATTGGATGGGGGGGAAGCAGGTCTGGCGGGTGTGGCTGTTGCCTTGCAGCAAAACGGTGTGGTGGTCGCCACAACTGCGACCCACAGCCAGGGGGAATATCTGTTTGCCAATGTGGTGCCGGGTGCGTCTATCGTGCAGATCACGCTGCCTGTCGGCTTTGGTGCGAGCTTCTTGGAGCAAGTTGTCAATGCGGTGACTGGTGTGCTGATAGAGTCGGCGAATTTTGGCCTGACCGAGAATGGAAGTATTGCGGGCGTGGTGTTTGTCGATCAAGACACGAACCACCTTCAGGGTACGGGTGAATTGGGTGTTGCGGGTGTGAGCATAGAATTATTGGAAGGCGGCTCTGTTCACCCTGTCCAGCGGGTTCACCGCCAAGTCCAACTTCAGCGTCCAGCTGCAGGGGAGTCTCAGCGGTCTGTTGTATGAAGACCGCAACGGCAACCAGCGGCCTGATGCCAGCGAACCAGGTGTTGGCGGGGTGAGTGTGACGCTGTTCCAGAACGGTGGTGTTGTTCAGAGTGTCAACACCGGGGCAGAGGGCTATTATCAGTTCTTGGGGCTGGCTGCTGGGCTTTACACTGTGCAAGCAAGTGTGCCTGACGCATTGGTCGCCAATGGAGTGGTAGAGGTGGCTGTCAACCTGGATGGGATCGGTGCTGCTGCGGTCAACTTTGGCTATCAATCGCGTGGGGTGGTCAGCGGGATTGTCTATCAGGATTTGAACAACAATCAACAGCAAGACATGACCGAGCCGGGGCTGGAAGGGGTCAGGCTTGAGGCAGTGCAGGGTGGGAATGTGCTGGGGGCAGTGGTCAGCCAGACGGATGGCAGCTACCGCATTGCCGGACTGCCGCCTGGCACCTATCTGCTCCGTCTGGTCTTGCCTGCCGGGTTTGCGCCGGTGACGCCGCAAGAAGAAGAAATTTTTCTGACGGGTGGAAACGGGCAGAATGTCGGATTTGGTCTGTTGCCTGTCAGCACGATTGCGGGGATGGTGTTTGAAGATCTCAACGGGGATGGGGTGCGCCAATTTTTTGAACCGGGGATGGGGAATGTGCGTCTGGCGATTTACGGGGCCGGGGTCGATACGCTCTTCCGTACGTTTGATGACGTCTATGTGCGTGAAGTGCGCAGCGCTGGGGATGGCAGCTATCAATTCCTCAACCAGACAATCGACTCGTACGATGTAGTTGTCGATGGGCTGGCCAGCTACACGCACAGCACGCCCAGCCAGGTGGCTGTCAACCTGGGTCAATTCTGGACAGCAGCAGCCAGTTTTGGCTTCCAGCGCACCAATCGTGTAGCGGCCACGACGTACGAAGACTTCGACGGGAATGGCAGGCAAGGGATGGACGAGCCACCGTTGGCCAATCTGCCTGTGGTGCTGGTCAATCAATCGGCTGGGGTGATGGGGAGTGGGCTGCTGGGTGCCCAGACGACCTATTCTGCCACGACCAGCAGCGTCGGCTTTGTCTCGTTCCGCGACGTTCTTGCGGGCGACTACGAAGTGCGCACTGTTCCGCCCAGCAACAGCTATGTAGCGCCGCGCACGCTTGCCAATTTCAGCATTGCACCGGACGGCACTGCCAGCGAGCAATTTGGGTTCTTCCAGATTGGGACAGTATCGGGCAGTGTTTTCAACGATGTAGATGGCAATGGCAAGCGTGCCGAGGTTGAAGCTGGAATGGCTGGGCTTATTGTTGAAATTCTCAACGTGGATGACAGCGTACGGGCCACACGGGTGACGGCTACAGATGGGAAATTCCGTTTCACGGCTCTGCCGGCAGGGAGCTACCGGGTGCGTGTGGCGGGCCCTTCCGGCTATGCTTCGACCTCTCTCAACCCGGCTGCATTCACATTGACCGATGCGGGCATCGGGGCCGCGGCCGGTGTGGATCTGGGTTGTGCGACGACCGACAGCATTCCCGGGCGGGTTGTCTCGGACCTGAGCAAAAATCGCAGCCAGGATGCCGGGGAAATTGGTGTAGCCGGCACCACTGTGACTCTGCGCAGGGCTGGGCAGACAGATCGCACAGCCAAGACTGCAGTCGACGGTTCTTTCCTCTTCTCAGGTCTCCAGTCGGTGGCGACGGATCAGGACGACACGGTATTGGTTTATGCGGCCACAGGGCTGCCGGCGGGACTGACCATCGACAGCGGCAGCGGGTTGATCAGCGGTGTACTGGGAACGGGGAGTGCAGGCAGCTACGCAGTGGAGGTCCGCGTGAGTGATCCTGCTACTGCTGAAAGCCGGACTTCGTTTACGTTCATTGTAGTCAGTCCCACGGCGTTGGAGCCAGAAGTGGAGCCACAGATCGACAACCGGATCTACCTGCCTGCTGTCCAGCGGTAGGCGAACCGGGAGCAGGCTGGGAGAAACCCTGGCTTGGAGGATGCGAGGCTGCTGTACCCAGGGTACAGCAGCCTTGTTGATTGGGGAGGGGAAAGCTGGGGAGGGCAGAGGCGATCGGTCTGTTCAGCGCAGCTGCGGATTGGCGGGCTTCAGAGCAGGCCGGAAGCTTTGGCTTTGGCCACAGCTTCTTTGCGTGAATTGACACTCAATTTGGCAAAAATTCTTTTGAGGTGAAAATTGACAGTATTGGGGGAAATATAGAGCTCGGCTGCGATCGCCCGATTGGTCAGGTTGCGTCCGATGCCGTTGAGCACGCGCTGCTCGGCTTCGGTCAGCACAGCCTGTTGGGGGTGCAGCTGGGCTGCTGCCGTCTGCTGCAGTTGTCGGGCCAACGGGGCACGACAGGAGGGAAGCAGGGGGGCCAGCCACAGCAGTTCATCCAGGACGATGCGGAGATAGCCTGTAGACGAAACCCCTTCAAGCACCGCATTCAAATTGGAAACGGCCCGTTTATGGTTGCCCTGCGCCAGTGCCAGCCGTGTGGCGGCCAATTTGAATTGGAGCTTGAGCGGGACTGAGTGGATCTGCTTGTTCATGAACTCTGTCCAGCGTTCAAACGCCGGGGCAAGCTGATCGGCAGATTTCCCACAGACCAGATAGGCTTGGGTGTAGATGATCAGCGTTGAGGCGTGGTAGGGGGCAGGAGCGTCGTAGGGGTTGAATGCGCTTTGGGCAAGGATTTCCCAGGCGCGCTCTGGGGCGTTGGTCAGCAGATACCAGCGGGCGCGTAACATTTCGATGAGGGTGATTCGGCTGCTGCCCGCCTGTTCTGCGTAACGGCGCTCCCAGCCATCCAGGTCGGGGGCAGGGGGGGGAGGAGGCTGGTGAGGGGCTTGTATCTGGGTGCAGACTTGGATCCACAGCTCGGCCAGCACGACCCAGAAGGGGTCGTTGAGGGCGCGGCCGAGCGCTGCTGCCAGCGCAAACTGTTCGCGTGCAGCGTCCGGCTGGTCGAGCAGATAAAGTCCAATCCCAAAACTGCAATAGACCGGGGTAAACTCGCGGAGGTGATCGGCCTGAATCTGCCGGCCGAATGCGATCAGGCGACGATACTGTTGGACTGCTCGCATGCCGGCCCCGCTGTCAAACAGGCTGTAGGCTCGAGTCCGCTGTGCAGCAATTATACCGACTGTGCATTCTGCGCGCTGGAAAGCTGCCTCTGCCGCCTCTGCTGAGCGTTCCAACAGCTCTATCTGGCCGGTCATCATGCCGACGTTGGTCAGGACCAGATGGCAGGCTCCCAGCGCCAGACTTTGGGTCGGGTCAAGCAGGGAGATGGCGTCTTCTGCCTGTCTTTGCGCGCCGGCCAGGTCGCCGCGCAACAAAGAGCTGCTGGCCTGCTGTGCCAGCAGCTCTTGCTGCCAGGGGTGGCGAGTCGTTTCTGGCGGCAGTGCGGCAGCCACGGTCTGCATAGCCGTGGCCAGCCGTTCGCTGTAGCCGGGGCGTTCGTTGATGATGCACTGCCAGACGGCATCCAGTGCAAGTCTGGGGGATCGAGTGCCGGACAATGTTTCCAGGTGCTTCAGCCAGTGGTCTACCGTCTGGGCTTTGCCGCGCAACAAGGCGGGCAGGCACTGTTCTTCTAGAAGACGGATCTGTGCGGCCGGGTCGTTGGCCAGCTTCAGATGGCGCAGTGCAACATCGAACTGTTTTTGTTCTGCGTACTCGCCGGCTGCTCGGCGGTGCAGAGTGGCGACCTGTTCTGGTGTGTAGAGGAATTCCAGTTGAGACTGTAAGGTCTGGCGCAGCACGGCGTGGCACTGGTAGATCTGATCGGGCAGGCTGACGGCCATCAGAAGTGAGGTCATCTGTGCAAGTGTTTGTAGATGGACAGCACTCTCTTTTTGGAGGGTCACTGCCCGACAGAGGTCAGGGGACCATTCGTCCAGCACAGAACACTCCAGCAAAAAACTGCGCCACGGAGAGGAGGCGTGGCCCAACAGTTCACTGACCACATATTCTTCCAGATAGCGCTGTTCGAGCGGCAAAGCTTCCTGGACAGGGGGCAAATCGGTGATGTTTTGGCCCCAACTCTGTCGCAGGGCCAGGACAGCCAGCTGCATGCCGGCCCCCCATCCTGCTGTACGAGCGATCAGACCTGCCAGATCGTGTTCGCTCAGCGGGTGAGTATTCAGCGCGCCCGCAAAAAAAATGCGACTTTCTTCTGCTGTAAAGTGCAGTTCGGTCGCCTTGATCTCTTGCAGCCGTCCATCCAGTCGGTGATGGATCCGGCGCAGGGGTGGTGTTTGGCGGGTGGCGATCAGCCAGTGCACGCTTTGCGGCCCTCGATCGAGCAGGGTCTGCATCACCTCGGGTACGGCTGGGCTCTGAAGGCAATGGAAGTTGTCTAAAACACAGAGGATCTTTTGTGGGGGGGCCGTGGGCTGTGCAAGGGTGTTGATCAGGGCTGCCAGCGCTTGATCGACGGCGCCGGTGGAGGAGAGCAGTGCGTCGACAGCAGCGGCAGTGACCGGGATGGCCGGGTGGAGTGCAGCTGCCAGATAGCGCAAGAAACGGATCGGGTGGTCGTCGTCGAGATCGAGCGAAAGCCAGGCCAGCAGGCAGCGCGGCTGGGGCGAGTCATCTGCGGTGAGAGTTGTGGGGGATTGCAGGTCGAATCGATTTCGCACCCAGTGGCTGAGGAGCGTGGTTTTGCCGTAGCCGGCGGGTGCTGTGATCAGGTGGATTTGAGAGTGTTGCCACTGGTCCAGCCGCCGTATGAGTCGGTGGCGTTCGACCAGAAACTGTGTATGGGTGGGCGGGTGGAGTTTGGTCTGTAAGAGCATGACTTTCTGGAAAGTGGTAAGGACTTCCCTCTGCAGAGGGCCGATCCATGGGAATAAACAAAGTAGAGGTAGTATGCCCGATCTCTGCGGGGGATAAAAATTGGTTCTTGTCGAACGGGGCGGTGACCTGAGCGTCTATCCGAAACAAGCCGATGGCGGTATAATGGAGAGGGTTGCTGACCTGGGGGCTGGCATAAATTTTTGTAAACGGAGACACGATGAAAATCCTTGTGACAGGTGCGACCGGGTATGTGGGTGGGCGGTTGATCCCACGTCTGTTGGAACGTGGCCACATGGTGCGTGTGCTGGTGCGCGACCCGCGTCGGATTGGCGGGCGTGCATGGGCGGAGCAGGTGGAGGTGGTGGCTGGGGATTTGCTGGATCCTGGGTCGGTGGCACGTGCGGTAGCAGGGGTAGACGCCGCCTATTATCTGGTGCATTCGATGGGTGCCAGCGCGGACTTTGCCAGTGTTGACCGGCAGGCGGCGGCCCTCTTTGGCCGGGCGGCCGGCAACCTGGCCCACGTCATTTATCTGGGTGGTTTGCTGCCGAAGACGCGCAACGTGTCGATTCACCTGCAGTCGCGCGCTGAGGTAGGAGCCATTTTGCATGCCTACTGTCACACCACGGAGTTTCGTGCCGGTCCGATCATTGGATCGGGCTCTGCTTCGTTTGAGATGGTCCGTTATCTGACCGAGC
>JAPLGY010000362.1 GCA_026389955.1 Caldilinea sp.
AGGCGGAGCAGCTGCGGCGGGCTGGAAAGTGTCACCAGCCAGTTGCGGGCCGAAGGTGCATCCGGCACAGCCAGCGAGACCACCACCTGGCTGTTTTGGGCCAGGCTGCGCCAGGCCTGCGCAGTGGCCCGCTGATTGGCGGCGCGCAGACGCCACTCCTGGGCTTCTTGCAGCGTCGCTGTCGTCTGGGTCGCCGCCTGCACCAGCTCGTCTGCCTGACGATCCAGTTCGGCTGCGATCCGCTCCCACTGCTCCCCCGCTGCCCGCAGATCCAGCGGCTGTGCGACTTCGATTTGCTGCCGGAAGCCCTCCACCCGGGTACGAATTTGTGGGCCCAGCTGGCCAAGCAGCTGGCGCAGCAGGGCCCAGTCGGCGCCGGCGGGCAAACGGTTGGCCAGCGCCGAACCGCTCTGCCCTGCCGGGATGAAGAGCGACAGCCTGCCCTCCCCAGCCAGGGCGGCACGCAGCCTGGACGAGCGATCGTTTTGTGCCAGCGTCTCCCAACTGGCCATGACCGCCTCCAACGCAGCCTGGGCCGCAGCAGCCTGCTCCGCTTGCAGCGCAACGTCCGCCAACACCTCCACCCCATTCGCCGACAACGTCGCCGAAATGGTCCAACGGGCAAACAGGTTGCGATACTCGGCGGGCGGCTGCAAGGCTGGATCCACCATGCGTTCGCCTGCCAGCGCCAATGCGGCCGCCCGATCCCCTGCTTCGACCAGCTGAACAGCCAGCTGTTGGAGCAACGCCTGGCGTTCCTGGGCAAACAGTTGGCTCTCTCCCGTCTCGGCACCCTCGAGCTGATCGAGCAGGGCCAGGGCCCCCGAGAGATCCCCGGCGCGACGCAGGCCGGTCAGCAACAGACGCATTCCCTCGGCCTGCCACTGCTGCAGCTCGGCACGGCGCGGATCCTCGGCCCCGATCCCCTGCAGCGCACGTTCGATCTCGGCCACCATCATGCGGGCGTCGTTGGGGTCGTTGCTCTGGGCCGCACCTTCGCGGTAGAGTGCAGCCAGCCCGACGTGCAGGATCGCATATTCGTTGACCGGCCTGCCACGCTCCTGAGCCTGTCGGATTCCCTCGCCGTAGACCGCAGCCGCCTGGGCCATAAAACGGTCCTGCACCTCCGGCACGTCCAGAGCAGCAGCTGCGGCGGCCAGCCGACGATACCGGGCCGCCAGCGAGGCAGGAACCTCGGCCGTCCCCTCGAAGGCGCTGGCGTGAAGCGAATCGAGGGCGCTCTGGGCAGAAGGGGCCACCACCCAAAAGAGGAGACGGGCGGGCAGCTCCCCCTCAAACAGCCACTCCATCCGCAGATCTTCGCTCAGCGGCGTATACCGCCAGGAAGCGGGCTCCACCCGCAGCCAGCTGTCAACCGATGTCCCTGGCACCACCTCGACCCGCGTGCTGCGCTGGCCTGGCCACTGACGCAACAAAGCCGTTGGGTATTCGACACGCAGCAAGGTCGCCTCTGCCAGGGAAAACGTGGCGTCCAGGCTCAACACGGCCGCACCGTCTGCTGGGAGGTCGACAGACGCCAACAGCCCCTCTGCTGTCGGCTCCAACACAAGCGGCACGCCTGCCTGCGCCACAGCCATGCTGGCGCCAGCATTCACCAGGCGCACCTGAAACCGCAGCGCCTGCGCAGTCTCATTGTGCACGGTGTAGGTGGCCGCCAGCTGCAGCAGGGTGTCGTCCTGGCCGACGACAGTCACTGTCGCCTGATGGGTGTGCAGGGTCACAGAGGCGGGGGCAGCCGGCACGAGCACTGGCAACAGAATCCCCCCGGCTGGGGGAGAGGCCTGGCGGGCGGGCGCAGCGGCCACCGTCAGGGGCCAGAGCAGCAGCCAGAGCAGCAGCCCCCATCCTGCCTTGGACGCCAAGCCAACCCACACCCCTCGAAAAAGTTGCGTTTCCCCCCTGCTTCTGGTATCTTGTAATCGACCGGCTGCATTCATTTTGCGTTGGCTTCAAAGACGTTCAGATTGAGACCTTCAGATCGAGACGTTATGGTCCGCTTACTGCTGCAATGGGATATCAAGATGGGGCGCGAACAGGATTTTTCTGAGTTCGTCGTGCGGGAATTTGCCCCACGCCTGATGCAGCTCGGCATCGAACCGAGCGAAGTTCTGTATACCATGTACGGCAAAGGACCGCAAATGCTGACCCTCGGCGCGGTGGAGAGCAAAGCCAAACTCGAGACCATTCTACACAGCCCTGGCTGGAAAGCCTTGCACGAGAAACTGCTGAACTACGTCACCAACTATCGGCAGAAGGTTGTGGCCGACAACGGACGCAACTTTCAGCTCTAACCTTCCTGCCGCCGATCCTTTTTTGCGCAAAAAAATACAACATTTATCCGATCCCAGCCACCTTGGTTGTGAGTATGCTGGGAGCAACGGAAAATGCGCTGCACACTGCGGTGGTGCAGGCTGTTTTTGTGTCAAACAACCCGAAAGGATCGAGCGATGGCGCTGTACACTCGCAAATTGAAACAACACGAACGCAGGGCGATTGAAACGCACCTGAGTCAGCCGGAAGAGGATCTGCCGTTCAGCCGGCTCCAGATCATTGTGCTCTCGGCAGCTGGCAAACGTGTCCCTGAAATCAGCCAGGAGATCCAGCTGCATCCGATCAATGTGCGCAAATGGATCCATCGTTTCAACCGCCACGGGGTGGATGGGTTGCGCAGTGGAAAATCCCCGGGGCGTCCGCCGGTCTTCACGGACGCGCAACGGGATCAGATCATTTCGCTGGCGCACAGCAACCCGCGTACGTTGGGGCTGCATTTCACCCGCTGGTCGCTGCAACGGCTTCGCGCCTACTTGATCCACCATTCGATCGTCGAGAATATCAGCATCGAAACCATCCGCCAGATGGTACAATCCACCTACCGGTACGACCTGGCCAAGGAATTGGGCCAGGCCTGATCGTCGGCGGCGCTGCGGGCCGCACCGAGTTCTCTGGGTGGTTCTTTCGTCTCTTCTGTATCTCCGCCCCAGAATCTCCGCTCCAGAATCTCCGCTCCAGAGGGGGTCTCTGGGGCGGAGGGCAGGAGCGCTCTTGCTCAGCGCAACAGCTTTTGTGCGGCCTGCAGGCTTTGGGGAACGCCGACGGTCAGCGGGTCTTCGCCCCCTTCGTATTCGAGCGAGAGCCAGCCGGTGTAGCCGGCAGCGTCGAGCAGCCCGACGATCGCCGGCAGGTCCACTGCTCCCTGGCCGACGACTGCTCCGGTGAAGGGGAGACCGTCCAGGGCCTTGTAGACATGTTCGGTCTCGTCTGGTCGAGCCCGGCGGAAGTCTTTGAGGTGGACCAAGGCAGCGAGGGGTGCCAGGTCGCGTGCTGCCTCAGTCGGGTTTTGGTTGACCAGCAGGAAATTGCCGGTGTCGATGTTGGCCCGCAGAGAGGGAGAGCCCACGGCGTCAATCATCTGGCGCACCTGGTCGCTGCGCCCGGCCATCAGCCCGTGGTTCTCCAGCGCCAGCGTCACATGGTAGCGGGCGGCATGTTCCGCGCCTTGCGCCAGCCCCTCCACGATCCAGGCGAGCCCATCTTCAAATGTGTAGCCAGGTTTGGCATTGCCGCTGAAGACACGGAGTGTGCGCACGCCCAGCCGGTCGGCCACCTCCACCCCGGTTTTCAAAGACTCCAGCTGTTTTTCCCAGGCTTCCCGCTCCGGCTGGAAAAAGTCGTTGCCGATCGAATAGACCGCCAGTTCCAGACCTGCCGCCCCGATCTGACGGCTGACCTTGGCGATCTCGGTGGCTGGGTCGGTCCAGAAATAGTCGAGCAATTCGACCCCGCTCGCCCCATTTTCTTGTTGGCGGGCCGCAAATTCAATAAACCCTGGCAGGTCGATGCGTTTCTGGCGCACTGCCGACACCACACTCCACATGCTGATACTGAGTTTCATGCTTTGTCTCCTCTTGGCTGGCTGGCCGTCGAACGGTAGGCAGACTCAATGGCCCGCATGACGGCGATGCCGTCGGCAGCCCCGACGGCCGGCTGCCGACCGCTGCGGACACAGGTCAAAAAATGTTCAGCCTGCAGCACAAAGCGGTCGGGCCCCTCGAAGGGGAGCACCGTCCACGCTTCCTGCCCGGCCAGTCGATAGCGGGCGCCGTCGGACACAGCATAGTCGATCACCGCTTCGCCCTCACTGCCCCAGACGCGGATCTCCGCCTCCGAGACCGGGGTGACCCAGCTGCAGTTCAACGAACCGATCACCCCGCTGGCACTGACCACCTGGATCGAGGCACTGTCTTCGACGGCCACAGGCAGGGTGGTCGACACTGCAGCGTCCACCCGCACAATCTCCCCGGCCAGCACACGAAAGATATCGAGGCTGTGCACCAGGGTATCGATCAACACACCGCCGCCGGACAGTTCAGCGTCTGTGAACCAAGAGGTTGCTGCGCGGTCGAAGCGAAACCCGAACCGGTTGTAGATCTGGATGACCTTGCCCAGCTTGCCCTCTGCGATCAGGGTCTGCACCTGACGGAGCGGTTGATGAAAGCGATGGCAGAAAGCAAATTGGAGCAGGGCTCCAGACTCGGCAAAGGCAGAGGCGATCGCCTCCGCCTCGGCGACGGTGCGCGCAGGTGGTTTTTCGCACAGGCAGGCGATCCCCCGCTGTGCTGCCGCCCTGGCCAGCGGCAGGTGTTCCCGCGGGGGGGTGCAGATGCTGACCGCATCTGGCTGGAGGGCATCCAGCAGTTCGATGGGATCGGTGAAGAGCGGCACAGTTCCGTACGGCGCCGCAGTCGCCTCTGCCGTCGTCCGATCGATGTCGGCGACACCGGCGACTGTACAGAGCTCTGGCCAGGCCGCATACGCCCGCAGATGGGTGGCGCCGATCCCGCCGGCACCGATGACGGCAACCCGTACTTGTCGCATAACAGACCCTTTCTATCCTTTGATGCCCGTCAACGCGATGCCTTCGATAAAGGTGCGTTGGGTGAGAAAAAACAAAATGACCGTCGGGATCATGGTCAGCGTTGCGGCGGCCATCATCAGCTGCCACTGGGCCCCATACATATTTTGAAACATCTTCAATCCCAACGAAATTGTCCACTGGTTCTGTTCCGTCAGGTAGATCAACGGGCCCAAGAAATCACGGTAGGTGGCTACGAACGTGAAAAGCGCCACAGTAGCCAGGGCTGGCTTGAGCAGCGGCAGCATGATCCGGCGAAAAATTCCCAGCTCGCTGGCCCCGTCGATGCGGGCGGCATCGGTCAGTTCGTTGGGGATCGTCATAAAAAATTGGCGCAGCAGAAAGACGTAGAGCGCGTTGCCGAAAAAAGCGGGCACGACCAGCGGCCAGATCGTGCCGATCCAACCGATCTGGCGGAAGACGATATACAGCGGGATCATCGTGACCTGGGCGGGGAGCATGATCGTGCTGAGGTAGACAATAAACACTGTGTTGCGCCCAGGCCAGCGGACGCGGGCGAACCCATAGGCGATCAGCGAGCAGGAGGTGACCGTGCCGACGATGGCCAGCACGCAGATCAGCAGGGTGTTGGCCATATACTGCCAAAAGGGGATATACTCGGTCGAGGCTGCAAAGTTCTGCCACTGCGGGTCAGCCGGGAAGAGGCTGGGGGGCACCAAAAAAATTTCAGCATCCGTTTTCAATGCGGTCGTGACCATCCAGTAAAGCGGGAAGACGAAGGCCAGCGCGACCAAACTGCAGATCAGATACGCCAGGGCTCGGCCCAGCCGTTCCTGGTTGCGGCGGCTGCGCAGCCCGCCCGGCCCGGTCGCAGAAACTGTAGAAAACGTGTCGCTCGCATGCATGGTTTATTCCTCAGAACGGTAGTAGACCCAGCCAGAGAACCGAAAAAGCAGCCCGGTGGCCAGCAGAACGACAGCGAAAAGCACCCAGGCTTGTGCGCTGGCATAGCCCATTTTGAACTGTTGAAACGCCGACTGGTACAGATACATGGCATAAAAGAGCATCGAGTTGAGCGGTCCGCCCGCAGCCCCGTCGCGGGTCGCCGTCAGCACCCATGCTTCGGTGAAGTACTGGAAATAGCCGATCACGTTGATGATCAGCGTGTAAAAGATAACCGGGCTGATCATGGGCAGGGTGACATGCCAGGTCTTGCGCAGCGCGTTGGCCCCGTCCAGTTCGGCGGCCTCCAAGAGCGAGGTCGGCACATCGCGCAGCCCGGCCAGATAGATCAGGATAGTGTTGCCGCCAAACCACATCCCCATAAAAATCAACGACGGCTTGGTGAAGGCAGGGTCGGTCAGCCAGCCAATTTTGGAAAATCCAAACAGGTCGACGATCTCGTTGAGCACGCCGTACTGGCCGTTGAACAGCCACAGCCAGACGATGGTCGAGGCAACCACCGGCGTGATCGAAGGCAGATAAAAGATGGTACGGTAGATCGACAGGCCGCGGATGCGGGTCGCCAGGAGCAGTGCCATCAAAAAGTCGAAGAGCAGGTGGACTGGAAGGCCGATCAGCACCATGTAGAGGGTATTGCGCAGGGCAATCCCGTAGACCCGGTCACTTACCAGATCTTGGTAGTTCTGCAGCCCGATCCAGTAGGGGGGCTGAAAGATGTTGTAGTCTGTAAAGCTGTAATAAAACGACTGGAGGATCGGCCAGGCGGCAAAGAGCAAAAAACCGACGATCGCCGGTGAAATGAAAGCCAGCCCAGTCAACAAAGAACGCGTTTTTCCGGCGTCCCAGCGTGCGGTGTGCGGTTTGGTTGCTGCTGCCATCGTCCATCCTCTGTAGGGCTGGGACAGGCCTGCCCGGCAGGCCTGTCCCAGGTTTGAAAGCCAAGGGCTCAGCCGCGCTGCAGCACTTTGTCCAGCTCCGCCTGCACCTCAGAGGCGACCTGGTCGAGCGCTTC
Organism: Caldilinea sp.; assembly: GCA_026389955.1. The sequence continues at coordinate 6,870 of JAPLGY010000362.1, forward strand.
CTGTGCGCTCATCTGGCCGTTGAAGACCGCACTTTCTGCCTCGGCCAGGCGCGAATAGAGCAGGCTGTTGACCGGCATCTTGTCCGGGCCAAAGGCGTGCGGGCCGTTGAGCAGGTTGACTGCGAGCTGGAAGCGGGGGTCGCTGACAAAGCGATCCTCTGAAGCAGGTGCCAGCTTGGGCGGCACGTTCTGGATGTTGTAGCAGAATTCGCCCATGTTCTCGGCTTCGCTCAACCAGCGGATGAACTCCCACGACGCGTCGGGGGCTTGGACCCCAGCTGGGATCGTGAAGACGCTGCCGTCGAAGGTGGTGGTGTTGTCGTTGCCGCCGTCCGGGTAGGGGGCGGGCATGAATTCCATCACCAGGTCGGGGGCAAACTTTTTCTGGAACTGGATGAACCACTCGCCGACCTGCGTCATCGCCTCTTTGCCGACAAAGAACGAGTTTTGCGTGCTCATGTAGTCGCCGAACCCGCTCTGGAAGGCTGCCACCTTCTCCGGGCTCAGCCGCTGGCGGAAGGAGGCTTCCCACTCCAACGCGGCAACCACCTTGGGGTCGTTGGCGGTAATCTTCTGGGTTGGCCGGGTCCGCACCCACTTCTGCCAAGAGCGCCGGCTGGTAGGCCACCACCTGCGAGTTGGAGGTCACCATCAACCCCCAAAGCTCTTCGTTGTGCCACCAGGCATCCCAAAACTGCGGGAAGTATTCGGAGCCGTCGATGCCGGCTGCCTCGGCATACTGGGTGACCGGCTGCAGCCCGCCGCGCGCTGCCATCGACACCAGCTCGCGCAGCCAGACTGCCGAGACAACGTCGGGCGGGTTGCCGCCGGCGATCGCAGTCAGCACCTTCTCGTACTGGCCGAAGACCGTCGTCATGTTAACGAAGATCTGATCCGTGTGCTCGGCGTTGAATTTGTCGACCAGCTTCTGCAGTTCGTCAAATTCAAAGCCGCTCCAGCCTGTCCAGTAGTTGAGGAAGGCTTGGCCGCTTTCTGCAGCCGGCTGGCCAGCCGGCGCCGGTGCGACCGGGACGGCGCAGGCCGCCAGGGCCATGGCGGCACCGCCCATGCCAACCATCTGTAGAAAGCCGCGCCGACTCAACTGTCGTGTAGGTTGCTCTGACATAAAAGTGATCTCCTGTAAAGAACATTTGAACGCGATAACCGAACGATCTGCACAATACGACTCACAACGATACCGGGAGGCGCTGTGCCAAGACTTTGAACTGCTGGGGGGAGCCCCCCTAGCCTTCCAAAGCAACCAACCCTGCGCCTACCAGGCCGCTGTCAGCGCCCAGTTGGGTGAACATCAGCGGGATCTGGCGGTGAGAGGGCAGCGTATGCTGCTCAAATGCCTGCGCCACCCTGGCCAGATACCGTTGTCCAAGCAGCACTGCACTGCCGCCAATGAGGATCGCCTCCGGTGCCAACACATGGGCGATGCTCGCCAGTCCCAGCCCCAGCCATGCAGCTGCCTCGTCGACCGCCGCCACCGGCTGGCCTGCAACGTATGCCGCAGCCAGTTCCTGAACCGAAGCGCTGCCCCCCCGCTCCACCATCACGCTGGTAGCCGCATAGACCTCCAGGCAGCCAGTCAGCCGGTCGCTGCAAGGACGCCCCCCTGCGGGGTCGACCAACACCTGCCCGATCTCGCCGGCACCGCCCAGACGGCCGCGGTAGACCTGACGGTCGATGACGACACCGCCGCCGACCCCGGTTCCGATCGCCGCCAGCAGAAAATGGCGATAGGGCTGGCCGGCGCCACAGACTGCCTCCGCCAGAGCATGACAGTTCACATCGTTGTCGACCACCACCGGAATCCCCAGCCCGGCAGCCAACCGCTGCCCCAACGGAAAGCCGATCCAGCCAGGCAGATGAAAGGTGGCGTAGCTGACGGTGCCGGTAGATCGGTCGATCTGTCCAGCGCTGGCAACCCCCGCCCGCCTCGGTCGGGCTCCCGCATGGGTGGCCGTATAGCTCTCCAGCACAGCATGGCCGAGCGCCGCCACACGCCCAGCCACGTGCTCGGGCCCCTCTGCGGCCTGGGTGGCCATTTCCTGACGGCTGCTGACCACCAGACCCGGTTCCAACACGGCAGCAGCGACCTTGGTCCCACCGATGTCAAAGACCAAGAGCGGTTCAGAGGGGTGCACCGCACACCGCCAGCATCGGGTCAAAAACCTGCACGAATGCCCACCGTTCAAGGCCGCTGCTCGACGTCATCCTGCTTTCTCCTGGCCACGGCTGACGCGCAGGGCCCGCACAAAACGGCCGGTGATCTCCTGCGGCCGGGTGATTGCACCGCCGACCACCACGCTGGTAGCTCCCGCGTGCAGCGCAGCCACCACCTGTTCCGGGGTATGATAGCGCCCTTCAGCCAGCAGCGGCACGCTGAGGGCCTGGCTCAGCGCTGCAACCAGCGCCAGGTCGGGCCCTGCCAACGCCGGGCTGTAGTCGGTATAGCCCGACAGGGTGGTCGAAACCAGGTCAGCCCCGGCCTGTTCCGCCGCTACCCCCTCGGCGCAGGTCGAAACATCCGCCAGAACAGGCAACCCGGTCTCGGCCTGGATCGCCGCAATAAAATCCCCCAGCCGGTCGAACTGGGGGCGAGGCCGGTCGGTCGCATCGATCGCCACCACGGCGGCTCCCGCCTCGGCAACCGCACAGGCATCTGCCAGTGTAGGTGTGATGTAGACCGCATAGCCCGGCACTGCCACCTTGAACAGCCCGACGACCGGCAGATCCACGGCGTCGTGGATAGCGCGAATGTCCGCCGGCGTGTTGGCCCGAATCCCAGCCGCCCCACCCTGCAGCGCAGCCAACGCCATGCGCGCCATGATGTCGGCGCCGTAGAGAGGCTCGTGCGGCAGCGCCTGGCAGGAGACGATCAGCTGCCCACGCACCTGGCTGATAAACCGATTCAGACGCTCCCGTCGATTCACAACAACTCCTCTACAGATGGGATCAATGTTCAAGCACCGTTCTTTTGGACCTAGACAAACATCTCACCAAGAGACGCTTGTTGCCAGGTTCCTGCTTCACCGACCAGAGCCTGAGCGATGTCGCCAGGACGTACAGGCTCTCCACAGGCGTTCATTTCCGTGGAACTCACGGTATGTTTCAGAGGGATGGCGGCGTTCAGATCTCTGTCCATTGTCTGGCCGCACGTGTCTGGCCGCACGCCTCACACACGAACACTCGATCGGACAATGTCAAGCGTTCGTTCTTCCATCCACAGACAGGTCTTGCTGCCGGCAAAGAAACGCCCTGCCTTGACGACGCTGACGCCTGCATCCTCGGCCATGTAGGTGAGAATGTGCCCAAACTGTCCGAGCGCCGCGTCGCTGAGCGCACGCGCTAGACGGCGGTTCTTGACCATGCCCTTGACGTTCAGCTCCTCGATGACGAGAACCGACGGACG
>JAPLGY010000425.1 GCA_026389955.1 Caldilinea sp.
ACGCTGCATGGTCAAAAAAGGCGCACGCAGGTTGATCGCCATGTGCTGCTCCCACAGCGCCAGGTCGGTGTCGAGCAGCCCGCCGCGCGTCGAGAGGGCCGCACTGTTGACCAACGCATTGACCCGACCATACTTTTCTACCGCCGCATCGACTACCCGATAACAATCCTCCGGCTGGGCCAGATCTGCCTGCACAAAACAGCAGGCACTCCCCCGCACAGCCAGCTCAGCCGCAGCCGCTTCCCCCTTGACCCGCTCTCGCCCACAGATCACCAACCCCTCTGCCCCCTCGGCAGCCAGCCGGCGGGCGATCGCCAGCCCCAACCCCTGGGTGCCCCCCGTGATCACCGCCACGGTCTGTGCATGTCTCATCGCACGCTCCCTTTGACGCTGGCCAACAGCTCAGGCCAGGCTGACCGGACGCTGGGTCGCCAGTGACTCCTGCGCCGCCTCCGCCAGACGCAGCGCCTCCAAACCATCCTGCAAACTCACCGCAGCAGGACGCCCTTCCTGCACCGCATGCAAGAAGGCGATCAGCTCCAGCCGGTAGCTGTCGGCATACCGGTCCAGATAAAAATTCTGCAGCGGGCCCGGCGCGCCGGCGCTCTCGGCCCGGTAACGCAGCAGGCTGTTCTCATAGTGGTTGCTGGACACCAGCATCCCTTTGGCACCGTGTGCCTCGATGCGCTGGTCGTAGCCGTAGACCGCACGGCGGCTGTTGTGGATCGTGCACTGCTGCCCCGAAGCGGTGCGCATCGTCACCGTCGCAGTGTCGATGTCGCCCAGCGCAGCGATGGCAGGGTCGACCAGACAGGCCCCCTGCGCGTAAAGCGCCACCACCGGCTCCTGCAGCAGCCAGCGCGCCATGTCAAAATCGTGGATGGTCATGTCCTTGAACAACCCCCCGCTGTTGGGGAGATAAGAGAGCGGCGGCGGAGCCGGGTCCCGGCTCGTGATCACCAGCTGCTCCAATGCACCGATCTCCCCGGCGGCCAGCGCACGCTGCAGGCTGTGGTGCGAAGGGTCAAACCGCCGGTTAAAGCCGATCTGCAAGGTCAAAGGCAGCGTCCCCACTCGCTCCAGACAGCTCCGGGCCTCAGCGGTGTTGAGCGCCAACGGCTTCTCACACAAGACCGACTTGCCCGCCTCGGCACAACGCACAAGATACTCGACATGGGTGTCGGTCGGCGTCGCCACAATCACAGCCCCTACATCCTTGCGCGCCAGCACAGCGTCGACGCTACCCTCTACCACCGCCCCGTACAACGCCCCCAGTTTGTGGGCAGCCTCCTCCACCTTGTCGTACACCGCCACAAATCGCGACCCCGCAGCCGAAATCGCCTTGGCATGGACGTGGGCAATTCGCCCGGCACCCAAAATTGCAACACCCGTCATAAACATCTCCTCAAATTTTGTATCGATTCAGCCGCAGCAGCGGCCCTTCAGACCCGTACCCTGCCCGCACCACAGCTCGGCCAGCGCAGCTACTCCACTTTGAAATAGGGGGCCAACACCGCCAGCGCACTCGCCCGGCAATTTCGGGCAACCTCCAGCGGGTCCTGCGCCCAATACTGCGGCTGAAAGAGCTCGATCGAACAGGTGTCGTCGTAGCCGATCGCCCCCATCCGCGCGCAGATCTCCGCCAGCGGAACGACCCCGCTCCCCGGATACAGACGGGTGTTGTCGGTGATCGCCTCTTTGCAGGTGTCTTCCAAATCGTCGAGATGAAAGGCAAAGATCTTGGCCGGGTCCAAAGCACTCAGTTCGTCGAGCAGGCCGCCGCCCGCATAAAAATGCGCGCAGTCGACCGTCATCCCCACATTCGGACGGTCGACCTGCCGGACAATCTCCCACGCCCCGCGCGGGGTGCGCACCGTACACCAGCCAAAGCCCAGAAATTCAAAGGAAAGCTTGACCCGGTGCGGCGCTGCAATGTCCGCCAGGTCGCGCAGCACCGTGACATACTCGGCCACCACCGCCGACCAGGGCAGCTGCCAGCGCGCTTCGGTCGGGCTCGGCACAGTCACCAACATCGGGCACCCGATCGCCTCGGCGATCTCACACAGCGCTTTGCAGCGCTGCTGCACCTGCGGGTACTCGTCCCCCCGAAACCCGACAAACACCAGCGCGTTCAGGCTGAGCGGCACAAGGCCGTTGTCGACAAAAAGCGCGCGCAGCTCCGCCAGCGTGTGGTCGCGCAGATAGGTGTCCACCTTCTCCGCCCAGACCTCCAACCCCCGATAGCCCGCCTCTCGCGAGACCCGCACGTCGGTCTCCAGGTCGCTGGTCATCGTCGTCGCACCGTGAAATCCTAACAACATGGTTCTTGCCCCTCCTGAAAAATAACCGGTCAGGCCGGCTGCCAGTACTCGATCGGCACCGGCTGGTTGCGCTTGAGCGACTCCACCGCAGCTTCGGCAATCATCTGGGCACGCAGCCCATCCATCAACGTCGGGTACTCTGCCCCAGCCCGGCCTTCCAACGCAGCAGCAAAGGCCTCCACCGCCAACAGAAAGCTCGGCTCCATCCGCTCAAACCAGCCGGCAAACATCCCCTCCTCCACCACCTTGCTCCCCTTGTAGACCGCAACCTCTCGCACCGGCTTGCGCCGCGATTCGACCAACCCCTGCGAACCAAAGACCTCGATCCGCTCGTCGTAGCCGTAGCCCGTATGACGGCTGTTGTCGATGTGGCAAAGCGCACCGTCCGCAAATTTCAAAATCAACATCGACGTGTCGACATCCCCCGCCGCCGTGATCGCCGGGTCCATCATCGAAGAGCCCGCAGCGTAGACCTCCACCGGCTCCTGACCCGCAATCCAACAGAGCAGGTCAAACATGTGGATCGTCTGGTCGCGAAACTGCCCGCCCGAAACCTGGATGTAGCTCAACGGCGGCGGAGCCGCAGAACGACAGACCATGTGGATCATCTCCACCACCCCAACCTCCCCCGCCCGCACCGCCTCGCGCAGCGCCCGATGGTTGGGGTCAAAACGACGGCTGAACCCCATCATCACCGGCACCGGGGTATCGTGCGCTTCCTGCACCACCGCCTTGACCCGGTCCAGGCTCATGTCGATCGGCTTTTCACAGTAGACAGGCTTGCGCGCCCGAATCGCCGCACGCAACAGATCCGCATGGGTGTGGGTCGACGAGGCAATCAACACCGCATCGACATCCTCCGCCCCAAAGATCTCCTCGACACTGCGGGCAACTTGGGCCCCATAACGGCCCGCCAGCCGCTGCGCCGCCTCAGCGTTGACATCGTACACATACTGCAGCCGCGTGTGCGGGTGGGCCGCCAGGTTGCCCCCATGCACCTGCCCAATAAACCCAGCGCCAAACAAGGCAAATCTCACCATTTTTTGCTCCAACTTTATGTCGATTTTTGCAGGTTCCGGTCACAGCCCGAGGGTGCGGATGTAGTCTCGGTTGCGTTGGGCGCTCTCTTTGGGCGTGCCCATGCCCGGCAGCACATCCTGCTCGACAACGACCCAACCGCAGTACTGGAGACGCCGCAGCTCGGCCAGAACAGCCGAAAAGTCAATGTCCCCTTTGCCCAGTTCACAAAAAAGACCCCGACCCACTGCGGTCACAGCATCCCACCCCGCCTGGCTGGCCTGCGCCGCCACCGTGGGGCTGTGGTCTTTGAAGTGCACATGCCAGATGCGCTCTGCATGGCGGCGCAGCCCGGCTGCAGGATCCCCGCCGCCGTACCGGTAGTGGCCGGTGTCAAAGCAGAGCCCCAACACTTCAGGATCGGTCATCTCCAACAGCCGCGCCGTCTCTTCCGGCGTCTCGATCCAGGAGCCGATGTGGTGGTGAAAGACCGTGCGCAGCCCGGTCTCCCGTTTGACCGCCCGCGCCACCCGGTTGGCACCTTCGGCAAAAACCTGCCACTGGCGTTCATCCATGCTCTGTGCTGCGGTCAGCCGGCCGGCATGAAGCGTGCGCATCGGGTCCCGATAGGGGTCGTTGCCCAGCACGATCAGGTTGTCAGGCCCGCCGACCTGGGCCAGCTGGCGCGCAGTGCGCACCGCGTCGGCCTCGCTGGCGGCGTGGCCAGCCAGGTCGTGCAGTTTGACGCTGACCCAAGAGGCCAGCAGTTTGAGCTGGCGCCGCTCCAGCTCCGCACGCAGCGTTTCCGGGTCGGTCGGCATAAAGCCCCAGTCGCCCAGCTCGGTGCCCGCATAGCCGGTCGCCTGCATTTCATCGAGCACTCTGGCATAGCCGCCGCGCTCGCCCTCTACATTCTCAATCACCCCCCAGGAACAGGGAGCATTGCCCACTTGAATCCAAGAGTCGCCCATCTCCTCATTCTCCTTGTTGTGCAGCCTCAGAATTGCACCGTTTCCCAGCGGCCGCTCTCCCAAGAGCGGAGCATGGCCTGCTGAACCCTGGCGACGGCGGCGGCTTCGGCAAATCCGGGCTCGCCTTGCTGGCCTGCGACAATCGAGCGCAGAAACGTGTAGGATTCGATCGTCTTGAGGTCGTCGTAGCCAAGCCCTGCACCCCAGGCAGGGTTGAAGTGGCCGTGGTAGGGGTGGGCCGGACCGCTCTGCAGGGTCAGATAGCCATCTTCGGCCGGGTTGGCATCGTTGCGCCACTGCAGCTGGAGCTCGTTCATCCGCTCAAAATTCCATTTGATGGCGCCGTTGACGCCATGCACCTCGAAAGACATGTCACATTTGGCGCCGTTGATGATGCGGCACGATTCCAGCTGCCCGCGCGCACCGTTGGCAAAACGCACCAGCGCGCTGACATAGTCTTCATTGGTGACCGGCCCACGGGGGCTGTCCGCCCGCCCCACATCGTAGTGCGTGCCCACCCCAGGCTGTGGAATCGGACGCTCCCGAATAAAGATCTCCCGGTCGCTGGTCAGCGACGTGATCGGGCCGGCAATCATGTGCGCCATGTCGATGGTATGGGACATCAAATCGCCGAGTGTCCCCAGACCCTGGGCCTCCTCGAAGCGCCAGGAGAGAAAGCCGTTGGGGTTGCCGGCGTAGCCGTTGAGAAAACGCCCCCGGTAGTGGGTCAGCTGACCCAGCTTGCCGCCTTGGATGAGCTGCCGCGCATACTGAACCACAGGGGCCCAGCGGTAGTTGAAGCCGACAAAGGTCAACACCCCGGCCTCCTGCGCAGCCTGGGCGCTGAGCAGCGTCTCCTCTGGAAAACGCCCGACCGGCTTTTCACACAAAATATGCTTGCCCGCAGCCGCAGCAGCCCGGTTGATCTCCAGGTGCATGCCGTTGGGGGCGGTCACGCTGACCGCCTCGACCGCCGGGTCGTCGATCACAGCACGCCAGTCGGTCACATACCGCTCAAATCCAAAACGCTGCTGCGCGTTCTGGGCACGTACCTCGACCGGGTCGGCGCAGACCACCAGCCGCGGCCGGATGCCCGCATCCGCAAACCGATCCGGGATCGCCCGATAGGCCCGGCTGTGTGCCTCCCCCATCCACCCCATCCCGATAACGCCAATCCCAATTGTGCGTGTCATCTGCATTCTGCTCCACTTTTTGTCTGCCCAGGGTCGGCGGCAGCCTCTGCCCCACCCATTTTGTTCTTGCGTTTACAAAACAAAGGGGCTACCTGCCGGTGCCCCCTCCCCCCACGGCTTTCACCCGCCGACCTCTACCCACTGCCCTCCTTGTTCGTTGGAAAGGACCGCAGCTTCTACAAACTGGACCCCACGCAGGCCATCGACGACCGTGGGGTAGGTACAGGCCAGCGGGTCAGGCAAAAATCCCTCGCGGCGAGCCAGGATCGCTTCAGCCATGTCGGTGTAGAGATTGGTGAAGGCGTCGAGAAACCCTTCCGGGTGGCCCGGCCACAGCCGTGCCGAACGCTGGGCCAGCGGCGCCAGGTAGCGGGTGCCACGCGCCAGCCGCTGATGCGGCCCCTCCGCCGGGCGCAGCCACAACTCGTCCGGGGCTTCCTGCACCCATTCCAGGCTGCCTTTTTCGCCGTACACCCGAATGCGCTGTCCGTGCAGATGGCCGGTCGCCACCATGCTGACCCACATCAGCCCGCGCGCGCCGTTGCTGAACCGCAGCTTGATGTGCGCGTTGTCGTCGGCATGCCTCCCCGGCACCAGCGTGGAAAGCTCCGCCGAGAGCGCGTCGACCTCCAACCCGGTGATGTAACGGGCCAGATGGTGGGCATGGGTCCCCAAATCACCGACCACGGTCGACCGCCCAGCCAGCGCTGGCGTCGTGCGCCAAAGCGCCTGTTTGTGCCCCTCCGCCTCCAACAGCGTCGACGCCCAGCCCGAGGCATGTTCGACCTGCACCAGACGCACTGCCCCCAGCTCGCCAGCCTGCACCATGGCCCGCGCCTGGCGCACCATCGGGTAGCCCGAATAGTTGTAGGTCACCCCCAAAACCCGTCCCTGGCGGTCTGCAAGCTCGACCAGCTCCACCGCCTGCGCCACCTCGTTGGTCAGCGGTTTGTCGCAGATCACGTCGATGCCCTGCTCCAAAAATGCCTTGGCAATTGCATAGTGGCTGTTGTTGGGGGTCATGATGCTGACCACCTCGATGCCGTCGCTGCGCTGCGCCTCCGCAGCAGCCATCTCCTGCCAGCTGGCGTAGCGCCGTTCCGGCTCAATGCCCAAACTGGCGGCAAACGCCTGGACACCCGCCAACAACGTGTAGCAGCCGTCCAGCCGCGCCGCCTGCCGGTGGGTCTCGCCAATGTGCGACCCGGGCCCGCCGCCGACCATCCCCAGCCGCAGCGCCCGGCGCTGCATTCGATCCGCTGCCCTCATCAGCCTTCTCCCCCCTCCGGTTGGCTGCGCGATGCCCACAACAGCGCCCAACGCCGGAGAGCCTCTGCCGCCAGCAATACGCTGCACCGATCGGTGCAGCCGCCGGAGGTCAGCACAAACTCCAGCTGCCCATGCGCTGCACCAGGCACCTCCACCACCTGCTCGACCGCACGCAGCGGCATGCGGGTGATGATCAGACCGAGCTGCTCGCTCCTGCGCACCAGGGCCCCCTCTTCCTCGAGCACCAGCACCGAAGCGTCGGTCAACACCACCAAGGTGTTGTGCAGCTGCTGCTCGTCGCCGGCCAGTCCCCCAGAGGACCAGAGCGCAGGCTGAAAGACCGCCCCCACCAGCGCTTCCCCCGTGTACAGCCCATACCGTTCCAACCCATCCACAAATTTCTCCGGCACCCCCGCGACCCGATCGGCCGAAAACGGCGGGTGGACCCCACCAGTCTCCCGGCCGATCGCCTGGCCGACCAACGCCTGCCAGGCGGGCTGGATCAGCCGCCAGCCTATCGCATTGAACGCCACGTCCAGCCGGATCAGCCGCCCCTCGGCCGCAGCCACCAGCTCGATGCGCCCATGCAGCAGCAGATGGCTGGAGCGCAGCCAGAGCAGCGCAGCCCCCTCGATCTGGATCGATGGGCCAGACAACGCAACCTGCACGACCCCCTCCTGCGTAAAGAGCAGCGCCTGTGCAGCCTCTGTTTTGCCCTCCCGCTCCTCCTCTGGCACGACAAACGCAGCCCGCAGCAGAGCCCCCGGCGGCAGCGCAGCTCTCGCCCGATCCTGCAGTTCTTGGGGCATCTCCTCCAGCCTGTCGACGCTGTAAGGGTGAAATTCAGACGAACGAGCCTGCCAAGGTTCCATCTTCGCTCCCTTCCCTGTCTCAACTGCGGCTCAACTGCGGCTCAACTGCGGCTCAACTGCGGCTCAGCGGTTTTTGCGCTGGTCGATGATCACAGCCACCACAATGATCGTCCCCTTGACAATCGTGATCCAGTACTGATCCAC
>JAPLGY010000637.1 GCA_026389955.1 Caldilinea sp.
CTGGTCGCTGCGGTCGGCCAGAGCGCCCCCCAAGCCATGCTCGAAACCCTGCACAGCGATCTGCTGCGCCCCTACCGCCCCCAATGAGAGAGAAACCGCCGATTTTGCTTGGAAAATTGTTTAATATCAAAATAGTTTTTGAGGATCGTTGACCAGCGAAAAGGAGATTTTTTATGCAAAGCGCCCATACAAGTGTTCACGAAGCCAGACATGCCGTCACAGACCATCCGATTCATCCGCTGTTGGAGGCGCGCTGGAGCCCGCGCGCCTTTGCCGGGCGTGCGGTCGAAGCTGACAAACTGCGCGCGCTGTTGGAAGCTGCCCGCTGGGCGCCTTCGAGCGCCAACGGGCAGCCGTGGCATTTTCTGCTGGGGGTGCAGGGCAACCCCACGCACGAACAGCTGGCGGGCGTCCTCAAAGAGAGCAATCGGACCTGGGCGGCACGGGCCCCTGTCTTGTTGTTGGCTGTGGCTCGGTCGACGACCCTCAGCGGCCAGCCCAGCGCACACGCCTTCTACGATGTCGGTCTGGCTGTCGCCAATCTGACCGTACAGGCCACTGCGCTGGATCTCTATGTCCACCAGATGGCTGGTTTTTTTCCTGACCGTGCCCGTGCAGAATTTGCGATCCCGGAGGAGTACAGCCCGGTGACGGTGCTGGCCATCGGCTATCTGGGCGACCCGGAGCAGCTGGATGCGCAGCAGCAGGAGCGAGAGCGGGCCCCCCGTCAGCGGCGTCTGCTGGCAGAATTTGTTTTTGAAGGGAGCTGGGGCCAGCCTGCTCAGCTGGTTCAGCCCAGCGAAGAGAGGTAGGCGTACGGGCGGCGGTGCTCTGCTGCCGGGCATGTCGGTAAGATGCCCGGCAGCAGAGGGGGTCAGCGTTGGTGCTGGCGGATCACAGCGGCGATGTATTCGATTTCGGCGACCGTCAACGAAGAAGCAGAGGGCAGATAGAACCCCCGTTGGCAGAGGGTTTCTGCAACCGGGTAGCGTTCGCCGAGAAACTGTTTCCAGTAGACTGGCTGGCAGTGCATGGGGATGAAGAACGTGCGGGTTTCGACGCCGTGGTCGGCCAGCACGCGACGCAGTGCGTCGCGGTCCATCCCGTACTCTTTTTCGTCGACCAAAATGCCGTACATCCAGTAGACATTCTTGGCCCAGGGCGCCTCGGCTGGGGTTCGGATGCCTGGAATTCCATGCAGGCGGCAGGTATATTCCAGGGCATTGCGTCGGCGCGCGGCGACAAATCCATCCAGCTGTTCGACCTGGGCCAGCCCGACTGCCGCCTGCAGGTTGGTCATCCGGTAGTTGAAGCCGACAAATTTGTGCCAGAAATGGCGTTCATGGCTGAAGGCATGGTCGCGCAGGTTCCAGGCCAGCTTGGCCAGCGTGCGGTCCTGGGTGGTGATCATGCCGCCTTCGCCGGTGGTGATAATCTTGTTGCCGTAAAAGCTGAAGCCCGCCGCGTGCCCCAGCCCGCCCGTCCGCCGTCCTTTGTATTCGGCGCCGTGGGCTTCGGCCGCATCTTCGATCACGGTCAGGCCGTGCTCTTCGGCCAGCGCCATCAGCGGGTCCATGTCGACCGGGTGGCCGTAGATGTGTACGGGCACGATCGCTTTGGTGCGTGGGGTAATTTTGTCTGCCAGCTGGTTGAGGTCCATCTGCCAGTAGGTCGGTTCCATGTCGACCAGCACCGGCCGGGCACCGCAGTAGGTCACTGCGTTGGCTGTGGCGATCATGGTAAAGGTCGGGATGATCACCTCGTCGCCGGGTTCGAGGCCGAGGGTGGCCATGGCCAGGTGCATGGCGACGGTGCCGTTGGCACAGGCGATCCCGTACTGGACACCGCAGACTTCGGCGAAGCGGGTTTCAAAGTCACGGATATACTGTCCAGCCGACGAGATCCAGTTGCTTTCGATGGCATGCTGGACATACTTCATTTCGTTGCCGCCCAAAGTCGGTTCGCAGACTGGGATGATCGACCGTCTCGGGCTCTCCCCAAACTCGGGGATGGCTCGGTAGGTGAGTTTGACTTCTGGGTCGGCGGCTGGGATGAACTGAGCCAGTTCGCCCATCTCGGCCAGGGACAATTCAGCAGGCTGTAACATCATGGATTCCTCTCTTTACATGCGATGGGCCAGTTCCCAGACAGTTGCCACATATTTGCGTCCTTTGCTCAGGTAGTCCCAGAGATGGACCCCGGTCTTGCTGACCCCGGCAGTGCGGGGGACGCAGACATAGGGCACCTCTTGGACGACAAACCCGCTGCGCACTGCGCGTGCCAGCAGGTCGATGCAGTACTCGCCGTAGTCGCCGCGCAGACGCAAGGTCCGCAGGCACTCTGCTCGTGCGGCGATAAAGCCGCTGGTGTAGTCGTGGACGGCGTTGCCCAGCAGCTGAGTCGCCATTCCGTTGAGGGCGCGGCTCAACGTGCGTGCCACCCAGCCATGGGCCTGGTCAGCCCCGCCAGCAACCCAGCGGGAGCCGACAGCCAGGTCAGCGCCCCCGTCGACTACAGCGGCGACGAGCCTGGCGACCTCGGCCGGCGGCATTGACAGGTCGCAGTCCATCCAGGTGACGACATCGGCGCCGAAGGTGGTCAGGGCAAAGTCGATGCCAGCCTGGATGGCCGAGGTCAGCCCGCTCTGCCCGTTGCGTACATAGAGGGCAACCTGCATGGCGCCAGCAGCATTGTGACGCCGTGCGATCGCCCGCACCACCTCCGCTGTTCCGTCCGGCGAGTTGTCATCGACTACCAATACCATATGGGGCCCGGTTCTGTTGGTGAGAATGCCTTCGATCAACGGCTCGATGTTGTCTCGTTCGTTGTAGGTGGGCAGCACGGTACAGACCAGCATGTTTTTTTTCCTTGTAAGGGGCGGCATCGTTTCCCGGCAGAGTTTCACAGACGGCGGGCCACGACCAAAAGGCTGATGCCCCATGGAAGGTCGTGGCGGCGCAGCCACGCGGCCTCGCTGTGCAGGGGTGTGGCGAGCAGATGGTGGGGCTGTGTGCCTGTGTAGAGGCTTTCTGAAAAGGGCAGCACCCCCCAACGCTGGCCCAGCCGCACCGCCGCCACTGCTGGGGCCAGCAGACAATTGGCGTAGGTAACCCGCTGGGGCAGCAGCCCGGCACGGCGCACCAGGCGGACAAATTCGTCGCGCGTGTAGCGTCGTCCGGTGCCAAAAGCGACATCGTGTGGCCCGTAGAGCCCGGGATGGGCGCTGACCCGCAGCAGCGCTGCCCCTCCCGGCCGCAGCAGATTGTGGATCTGCGCCAGCGCCAGTTCGGCGTCGACTCCGGCCTGGTCGAGGACATCGAGCGCAGCGATCAGGGCAAACGTGGCCGCTGCAAACGGCAATGCCAGCAAATTGCCGTTCACCCAAAGACCGGCGGCGCGGCGGCGGGCAGAGAGCAGCGCGTCCCCGCGCAGATCGAGCCCGACCACCGGGGAATCAGTTCCGGCCAGAGCGGCCAGTTCCCGCACAAAAGCCCCGCCGCCACAGCCCAGCTCCAGCTGGGGGCCAGATGGAACTGCGACGCCGGCCAGAACGGCATGGCTGATCGCCCGCATCCCGGTATTCCAGCCCCCAGCCTCGTCCGCTGCATAGAGCGTGGGCAGCAGTGTTCCAGCATCATTCAAGGGTCACCTCTCCGATTGTGTGGTCGCCGCCGGTGTCCGGCAACTGGGCACCGGATTGGTTGTACAGCCCGACTGCCAGCTGGTAACGGCCGGCGGGCAGGTCGGCGGGCAGCTGCAGCTGGTATTCGTCCAGGATTTTCCAGCCGGCCTGCCAGCGCCGGGTCGGCAGCGAGCCGCCCCCTGGCACGCTGTCTGTGCCGGCGACTTGCCTCGTCGTGTCTGGAAGGGGTCCGCGCAGATGGACAAAGGTGGTCCATTCCTGCTGCGGGGGCGCGGCCACATCCCAGTAGAGCTGGACGTACAGGATGCGGCCGCTCTCCAGCACGGCCACCTGGGCATCGTAGCCGGCCAGCCCGATCCCGTCGCCCAGCTCTGCCGCTGCTGCGGTGGTCGGCGTGCGCTGCAGAGCGCTGCCTGCGGGGCGCAGGTAGCTGTTGGCATAGATCTGTCCCTGCCAGTCTGTGATCGTCTGTACGATCGTCGCATCGGGCAGCAGTTCCGGGAGCAGCAGCCGGGTACGAAAATCTTCGTTCTCGAGGACAACGTAGATCTCTGGCTGCAGCGTGCGGCCAGCGGTGGCTGGCAGAACATGGCGGCCGTCGAACGATACGGGAGGGGGGTGGCTTCCGGGCTGTGTGCTCCAGGCAAAGGCCAGGGTGGGATGGTCTGCGGCGCGCGGCGTCAGATAGATCTGGCTTCCGGCAGGCTGGGCGGCGATCTGCCGGCCGACCTCCCAGAGTCCTACGTCGAACGCATAGAAAAGATCTGGCAAGGCTGCCCAGCGGACAAAATAGTCGCGCGCCGAGACCCCGGCCCCTGCGACCAGCAGCAGCACGCTCAGCCAGCCAGCCCAGGCACGGCGCGCGGGCTGGGCCCGGCGCCAGATCCAGTCGAGCCCCAGCCCGCCCAACAGCGCGACCGGGGCAGTTGCCCCCAACACGCGGTGATAGTGGGGGGCGTGTTCGCTCAGCACCCCGGGCAACAGCAGGCCGGGCAACAGGAGCAGGGGCAGTGCATGGCTGATGTGGCGAGCATGGCGCACAGCGAGCCCTGCCCCAAACCAGAAGGGAAGCGCCTGCCAGAAATTGAGCGCTGCCAGCCCAGGCAGATTCCGGCGCGGGTCTGGATCCCCCGCCTGCAGCCACGGCACAAACATCAACAGATAGGCCAGTGCACGCTCGCCCAGGGTCTGACCTGCACCGCTCTCCCCACCGCTGGCGATCTGTTCCGGGCGCAGCAGAAAGAGTGCCGGCTGCTCCAGCGCGAAGAGCAACAACGGCAGGGCGAGCAGCAGCGCGACTCCGGCAGCTCCTGCGGAGCCCGCCCAACGCAGGAGGCCGATCCTCCCCCGTGCCCGCCAGACGAGCAGGGCCCAGGCTGCCGCCAACAGCAGCGGCAAAATCCAGGCCCCCTGATAGACATAGAGGCTGAGCGCGGTCAGGGCACCAAACCCAAGCAAAGTCTGCCAGCTGTGTGTCCGCCAGCCACGCAACAACAGCCAGAGGGCTCCTGCGGCCACCAGCGGCACCAGGATCGGTTCGATCCCCATCCGGCTGAAGTGCAGATGCCAGCGGAGGGTGGCCAGCAGGCCGGCGGCCAACCAAGGGTATCCTCTGCTGATTCGGGTCGGGTGGAGCTGCCGCAGCTCATCGGCGGCAGCCCACACCGCATATCGATCTGCCAGAGGCGGAGCCCTGCTGCGACAGCCAGCACAGCCACAAACCCGAGCCAACTCCGAGATACGCGCATGGGGCGATTATAGCACAAAAGGACCATCTGACTTGGGCAACTGCGTGTGCAGACGGCTTCAACCTGCCGCTCTCCAATAGAGAGCGGGGTTCCTGCAATTGGTTCAAATACATGTGAAAATTTGCGCAGAAAAAATGTCGCTTGCTATAATCTGCAAAGTCTATGTGAAGGTACAGGAAGCCTGTGAGGGGTGCTGAGGTTGTGACGGACGCCGAGTGACTTGTGTACGACCTGCGCACTGGTTTGGACTGGCGCTTGCTGACCCAATGGTTGCTGTGGACATTGTGGATTCCGGTCGGCACAGCATTTTTGTTGGACCGTTGGTTGGACACGTCGCCTTATCTGCTGTTAGGCACCGGAATTTTTTGTATTCCGCTGGCGACGATCGTGGTATTGCGCAGGGTGTTGTGGCAGCTTGATCGAGTCATCGAATGGGTTGCCCCGCCGGACGAAAATAAATCTAAAAATGGCTGTGCTGGTGGCTCAGACGATTTACCAGACACAGACAAAACGACCCTTTAGTTCGCCAGCCGGTTGCCGGCCCATCACCTTGTTACCGAAGGAGCATTCTGCACCATGGGTAAAAAGCTTGTAGAGCTCCTCTGGAGCACACAGCA
>JAPLGY010000682.1 GCA_026389955.1 Caldilinea sp.
CGGAGCTTGCCAGCCTCAACCTGGTCGAGGTGAACGGCAGCCAGAGCAACGCCGCCACCGTCCTCGGTGAGGCTGCCATGGTGCCCTTCCTGGCGGAAAGGCGGCTTGTGGTCGTGCGCGGGCTGCTGGATGCCTACGAAAAACGGCTGGCAGCCAGCAAGAGCAGCGAGGCCGCCATTTACGGCGAAATGGCCAGGTTCCTCGAGGGAATCCGTCGTGTACCCGAGACCTGCATCCTGGTGCTTGTGGATAACTCTGTGGATAAGCGGCGTGGGCTGTGGAAAGGGTATACACTTGCGGTTGCCGGTGCGCCCGAACGGCGGGTTGACGGTCTCGAGGCCCTGGTGGCCGCAGGCGTTCTCCAGCTGGAGACGCTGGTAGCCCCCGACGTGAAAGCGCTGGCCGGCTGGCTGCAGCGGCGTGCCCGCCAGCGCTCGATTGCGGTCGAAGGGAGCGCCGCAGCACTGTTGTGCGATTTTGTCGGCGCCAACCTGCGCCAGCTCGACAACGAGCTGGAAAAGCTTTCGCTCTATGCCGGCAACCGGCCGATCACCCCGCAAGATGTGCGGGCCATGGTGGCGGATGCCAGCGAGGAGCAGATCTGGGGGCTGACCGATGCGCTGGCCCAGCGCCAGCCGGCCAAAGCCATGACGCGACTGCAGGAGCTGCGCCGCAACGACCCGAGCCCTATCTATCTTGTCTCTCTGATCGCCCGCCAGTACCGCATGCTGCTCGAGATCAAAAGTCTGGCGGCCACCGGTGTGAGCACTCCTGCCGAGATAGCCCGACAGCTCGGCTACAGCCCTTACCCGGTCCAAAAAGCGCTGCCGTTGACCAGCCAGTACGCCTTCGCCGAGCTGGAAGCAATTTTGGATCGCCTGTTGACCGTCGACATGGCGATGAAAACCGGCAGTGACCCCGACACCGAGCTTGACCTGCTGGTCGCCGAGCTGGTTGGACTTCACCGGCAGTCTGTTGTTTGATCTGTATGTTGCTCTCTCGCCTGACCCTTCACCACTTCCGCAACTACCAGCATTTGGAGCTGAGTTTCGACACGCCGCTCACCTTGCTGCAGGGCCAAAACGCCCAGGGCAAGACCAATCTGCTCGAAGCGATCTTTATGCTGGCCACCAGCAAGGCCGTGCACGCCGGCCAGGAGCGCGAGATCGTCGGCTGGCGTGCCGACGAAGAGCCGATCCCCTACTGCCGGATTGCCGGTGAGGTCCACCAGGAGGGGCGCCAGTTTGCGATCGAGGTGTTGTTGACCCAGCGCGGCGATCTCTACACCAAACAGGTGAAGATCAACGGCGCGGCCAGACGAGCCCTGGATCTGGTCGGCTTGCTGCGGGCTGTGCTCTTTCTTCCTGCTGACATCCAGCTGGTCGATGGGGGGCCGGGCGAACGCCGTCATTATCTGGATGTTGCGCTCTGTCAGCTCGACAGAGGCTACTGTCGGGCCCTGGCCGCCTTCCAGCAGGTTCTCCAGCAGCGCAACAGCCTGCTCAAGCGGCTGCGCGAACAGGCCGCCAACCCTGCTGCACCGGCAGTCGACGCCCAGCTGGCCTTCTGGGACGAAAAGCTGGCTCAGCAGGGGGCCGCCATCGTGGTGCGGCGCCAGGCTTTTTTGCAGGAGCTGGCACCGCTGGCGGCCGAACGCCACCGGGAGCTGAGTGGGCAGCGTGAAGCGCTGAGCTTGCACTATCTGCCCAGCTTCAACCCGGGGGGGCTCTCCGACGCCGAGTTCGAACGGGCGCGCGACGGGCTCTGGGTTCCTCCCCCTTGCGTGCTCGACCCTGCCGGGGTGAGCGCTGCCTATTTGCGCAAACTGGCCAGCCGGCGCAGCCGTGAAGTGGCGGCTGGCGTCACGCTGTACGGGCCCCAGCGCGATGACCTGCGTTTTGAGGCCAACGGCCGTGACTTGCGCACCTACGGCAGCCGTGGGCAACAGCGCAGCGCCGCCCTGGCCCTCAAGCTGGCCGAGGTCCAGGTGATGGCGGCTGCGGGCTCGGCGCCGCTGCTTTTGTTGGACGATGTGATGAGCGAGCTTGACGCTGCGCGGCGCTCCACCCTGCTTGCTGTGCTCGACGATGTGCCGCAGGCCATTCTCACGACCACAGACTGGGAAGATTTTTCGCCCACGTTCCGCGCCCGTGCGCACTGTTTTCACGTGGCTTCTGGTATAGTCACCAGTACAAGGTGAACAACGATGTCTGGCTACCGTCTGCTGAAGCACCGCCAATATGAATTGCTGGCCGAGCGCCTGCCCGACTCCATCCGCCGCAAAGCGATGTGGGCGCAGGTGTTGCTGGGCACGCGCGGCCGCACCACCAACGTCAAGACGACTACCGGCTACAATGCTCGCTGGCGGCGCACCCCGGTGCAGGGCTATCACTACTACCTCGCGACCTGGTGTTGGAGCGGGGGCTGGAGCAGCTGCTCTACGTCACCTATACAAGCCGCCTCAAACGGGCAGCGCGCGAGTTTCTGGGGGCCCAGGCCCCCGAGCTGGCTCAGCGTGTCCATATTCGTACGTTGGCTGAGTTGGAGAAGGAGCTCACCGGGCTGCCTGCCCTGTCGGACCCGCTGAGTGACCTGGCCGATTTTCGGCGCTATCTGGAGCTGCAGCCGTCGGCCAGCCTGG
>JAPLGY010000314.1 GCA_026389955.1 Caldilinea sp.
CTGATGACCTCCGCCGCCGCTCATGCCCAGCAGGCGCCGGAGCCGGCGACAGAGGAAGAATCGGCCGCCGATGACCTGATGGAAGAGATCATCGTCATCGGCGGCCGCGTGATCCCCACGCAGAAAGGCGCGCTGCTCGCGGACATCGTCTACGCTGTTGTTGGAGGCAGCATCGATCTCCACCAGGTCAATCATACGCCCTTCGGCGATTGCCCGGCAGGTTGCGCAACGGTTGCAGGGGCGCTCGCCTTCTGGCGCGCCGCAGTTGAGGGCTTTGGCCAGGATGCGGGCCGTGCTGGTCTTGCCGGTGCCGCGTGGCCCGGAGAACAGATAGGCGTGGGCAACCCGATCGTCCCGCAGTGCATTCTGCAGTGTGCGGGTCACGTGTTCCTGGCCGACCACCTCGTCGAATGTCTGGCTGCGCCATTTGCGATAGAGTGCAGTGGACATGGATCCAGTGTACCATTCAACTGGGCGGAGAGCAAAGCAACGATTCTCGGCAGGGGGACAGTTCGGCTGGAGGGGCTGTTTCTGGTGTTGTCCTTTCAGCCAAGCAGCCGCTCGGTCAGACCGCTGTAGCGAGCGGCCACCTCGTGGTTGTTCACCGCCAGCGCCAGTGCACGCGGCTGGCCGACCAACACGACCAGCTGCCGTGCCCGTGTCACGGCTGTGTAGAGCAAGTTGCGCTGCAACATCAACGCGTGTGCGGTGAGCAGGGGAATGACCACTGCCGGAAATTCGCTGCCCTGGCTATTGTGGACGCTGACTGCGTAGGCGTGGGTCAGTTCATCCATTTCGAGAAAGGCATACTGGACTGCCCGCCCGTCGAACCGCACCGTGGCGGTATGCAAGATCGAATCGATCGCTGCGATGTGTCCCATGTCGCCGTTGTAGACCTCTTTGTCATAGTTGTTGCGGATCTGCATCACCCGGTCGCCGACTCGGTAGACGTGGCTGCCGATCATCCGCTCGGCGCGGCCTGTCCCTGCTGGGTTGAGCGCGTTCTGCAGTGCGCTGTTGAGCGCGGCCACCCCGACTGCGCCGCGGTGCATCGGCGAGAGCACTTGGATCTCTGTCGTGGGAATGCCGAACCGGCGCGGGATCCGTTCTGTCACCAGCTCGACACAGAGCTCTGCAGCCCGTTCGGCCTCTTCGGTTTTGAACAGGAAGAAGTCGTTCACCGTCTGGTGGTCGAGGACCGGCAGTTCGCCGGCGTTGATGCGGTGGGCGTTGGTGATGATCCATGAGTTGGCAGCCTGACGAAAGATGGTCTGCAGGCGGATCACGGCTGCGCGGGCCAGACGGGGGTCTGCGGGCTGTTCCAGGGCGGCGATCAGGTCTTTGAGCACGCTGCCGGGCCCGACGCTGGGCAGCTGGTCGATGTCGCCGACGAGCAGCAGGTGCATGCCAGAGGGGATCGCCTTGAGCAGATGGTTGGTCAGCACGAGGTCGAGCATGGACGCCTCGTCGACGATCAACAGGTCCCCGTCCAGCGGGTTCTGGCTGTTGCGCTCGAAGGTGAGCCCCTCGCCGGGTTTGAAGGCAAGCAGGCGGTGAAGGGTCTTGGCTTCTGCGCCGGTGGTTTCAGCCAGCCGTTTGGCGGCGCGGCCGGTGGGAGCGGCCAGCAGCACGCGGCAGCGTTCATGTTCGCACAGATCGAGCAGGGCACGCACCGTGGTGGTCTTGCCGGTGCCGGGCCCGCCGGTCAGCACGGTGACGCGATGGGTGAGTGCGGCCTGGACGATCTGACGCTGTTGGGGGGCCAAGGGGAAGCCGTTGTGCTCTTCGGCCCGGGCGATCGCCTGACTCCAGGCTGTCTGGGTGTAGTGTTGAAAGGCCGCCAGCCGGCTCTGGGGCTCTCCACGCAGCAGGCGGTGGATGCCTCTTGCCACACCGACCTCGCTGTAATAGAGCGGGGTCAAGTAGTGGATCTGCTCTGTGTTCAACAGCCAGTGGGCTTCGTCGAGGCTTTGTGTGGCCAGCAGCTGTCCCTGGTGTGCGACCAGCTGTGGCACGCCCGTCTGGCCAGCCGGCAGCGTCAGCGCCTCGCCTCCTGCAGCCGGTGCAACTTTGATCTGCTCTTCCTGCCACATGCGGGCCAGCCCGATCCCGACGCGGTCCGGGACAACGTCGAGCAATTCAGCGGCTCGTTTGACCAGTTCGGATGTAGGCAAAAAGACATGCCCCTCCTCGCTTGCCGTATTGAGTGCATAGGTGACCCCAGCAGCGACCCGTTCCGGTGCGTCGTCGGCCATGCCCAGCGCTCGCGCGATCTTGTCGGCGGTCAAAAAACCGATGCCAAAGACATCGCGTGCCAGCCGATACGGGTCAGAGCGCACGACGGTGATTGCGTGGTCGCCGTACTGTTTGTAGATGCGGGTGGCCAGGCTGGTGCTGATGCCGTTGCCCTGCAGAAAGAGCATCACCTCTTTGATGGCGCGCTGCTCGGCCCAGGCGGTCTGGATCAGCTCGACCCGGCGAGCGCCGACGCCGGGCACTTCGGCCAGCCGTTCGGGGGTCTTTTCGATCACAGTGAGGGTCTCCAGCCCAAACTGTTCGACGATGCGGCGAGCAGTCACCGGCCCAACTCCCTGGATCAACCCACTGCCCAAGTATTTCTCCATGCCGGCGATTGTCGCCGGCAGCACTGGGCGAAAGGTTTCCACCTGGAACTGACGTCCGTACTCCCCATGCACTGTCCAGCGTCCGATCAACTCGACGGATTCCCCGACGTTCAACCCCAGCATGTTGCCGACTACCGTCACCTCGCGTCCCGCGCCAAAGAGGCTGGGGCCAGGACGTTCTGGCAGCACTTTGGCCACCGTGTAGCCGTTCTCCTCGTTGTGATAGGTGAGGCGTTCGACGACGCCGCGCAGTGTATCGGAGCCCATGGTGGTTCAAGGGGCTCTGCTGGGACGCTGTTCGACCCAGTAGCGATAGGGGGCCCGTTCGGTGGTCACTGGGGTCAGACCGCTGACAGCCACGACGGCATGGTGTGTCCCATCCAGTCCGGTCAGATCGACCGTGGCGCTGCCGTCTGCATCCACCGTCACTGGAGTGACCTGGACCAGCTGTTCATTTTCAAATTCCAACAGCTGGACCAGCCAGCGTTGAGGAAGAAGATTCTCGGTCAGCACCCAGCCTTCGCTCAGCCAGCCGGTCACATCGCCGTCGAAGCTATCGAGGAAGCCGATGGCGGGGAGCCCGACTGAATCGAGGAACCAGCCCTCGGTGTTGACTGCATCGTCGGTCACATAACTGAACTGCAGCCAGAGTGGGCCCCCTGCAAAGGCTCCCAGGTCGTAGATCTCGCGCACCCAGCTGTCAGATTCGTCTTGGGTGCTGCTGCCCGTGTAGCCTGGTCCGATCGCGTTGCCGGTCGGGTCGTCGGTACGGGTGCGCTGGCCAGGCAAAATCTGCCACTGTCTCCCGTCGCTGCTGGCCTGCACGTATGCGTAGTCGTACTCTTCCTCGATCTGCCACCAGCTGTCGACGGTCAGGGTAACGGGCTGGCCCGGCTGCAGGGCGCCGAGGTCGAACAGGCGTGTCAGGCGCGTATTGGCATCGTCGCCCCGGTTGCTCCACCAGACGTGGCTGTGGCCAGCAGGCAACGCAGCCAGGCGCGTGGTGGTCGTACCGGAAAAGTGCAGCGTCCAGTTCCCTGCGGTGCGAAACGCAAGATAGTCAGCCCCGTAGTTGGCAACCTCCCCCGACGTGACTGGGAGCGGCAGGCGGGTCTGCTGCTCGGTTGGGGGGGGCAGGTCGATCTGTTCATAGCCGTAGCGTCCATAGACATCCAGCGCAGCCGGGTCATCTACCCAGTTGGCCACGACCCAGTCAGCGAAGAGCGTCTCAAATGGGATCTCCCTCCTGTGCTGGGCCAGTGCCCGGCCAATCCCGGCAGCACCGTTGGCCTGTTCTGCCACCAGGGTGCGCAAAAAATTGTCGCCGAAACGCTGTGCCAGATAAGCGACCCACAGATAGGAGGCGCCATAGTGGGGAGCACTGGCTCCTGGGTCGGCGCTCCATGCTGTCAGGGGCAGGTCTGTGTCGGCCAGAAAGATGGCTGCAAAATTGACTTCGGGTGCGTAGCCGGCCATCTCCTGGGCATACTCGCTCAGTCCCTCGTTGAGCCAGAGATCTTCGCCGCGATCCTGGTTCCAATGAATCATGTGTTGGAATTCGTGTGCCAGCACTGTTTCATAGGGGGTGTAGTCGCGCAACTGGTTGAGCCAGCTCAGGTTGATGAAGAAGATCTCTTTCTGGTTGGAGAAGGGGTTGACTGTCGTCGGGTATTTGTCGGCGCTGTAGAAATAACCGGCAATTCCTGAACCGAGCTGGGTGGAATGGAGCACATGGAGCCGCGGGTCGTTGTCGACACCTGGGTTGGCTTCAGCGCCGAACGCTGCAACCAGAGCGGGGTAGATGTTGTCGGTAAAGCGATCGATCGAGCGGCGCAGGGGGCGGCTGTCGTAGGGCTGGCCCTCTTCGACCCAGACATTGACGACTGCGGTCTGATAGACCAGCCTGGCCTTGATCTGGATGTTCTGTCGGGCATCTGAGTTATGTACCCAAAATTGAACGGTGTCTCCAGTTTGGTAGGTGGCCGGTTCTTGTGGGAGGTGAGCGGACGCTGGGGCGGGGGCAGGATTCAACTGTGTGACCAGCAGCACCGGGTCGCGGTGTGGCAGTTCGGCTTGCAAGAGCTGGTCGAGTGTGGTCAGTGCCTGCAGCCTGGCTGCAGGCACCGGTGTGGGCATCGGTGTGGGCACCGGTGTGGGCATCGGTGTGGGCGCTGCCGTGGTCGGTGGCTGGGCTGGCGGCGTGCACGCCGCCAGCCCAGCTGCGATCGATAAAATTCCGAGAGAGCGAACGATGGTTGGCAGCCAGGCTGCTGGTTTGAGGAGATTAATTTTCATGGTAGCCATTCCACCATTGTCTTCCAAAGGGAAACGCTGCACGAGCGGGTATCGCTGGCGGCGATCAAAAGTTGGCTGCCTGCCGTCCAGGTTGCCAGGCCGGTAGGGAGCTGCAGCTGTTCTGGGTAGGCGAATTGCTGCAGGGGCTGGCCGGCTGCGGAGAAGAGGGTGAAGGTTCGGCGCAGCGGGTCGCTGGCCAGCAGCCCGCCATTGGGCAGGGCAGCCAGGTGCGGGCCGTCGAGGGTCTGGGTAGGCTGGATGGCGGTGAGGCTGCCATCGCTGCTCAGGTTCCACAGTCGACCGTCCTCGGCGCTGATGGTCCAAAGGCCGGTGGGGGTGAAAAGGGTGTCGACCGGCTGGCCTCGTGCCAGCAAGGTATCCGGGCCGCCCAGCACAGCTTGTTCGTTGCCGGTCGGGGAGAGGACGACGACGCGCCCGCCGCCGGTATCGGCGACGGCGATCGTGCCGTCGTTTCCGCTGGCGAAGCCGCGTGGGCGGTAGAAGGTGCTTTGAAGATCCATCAAGCTGGCAGCGCCGTCGGCTGCGAGGCGGTAGATGGGTCCGGCGACTGCGTCGAGCACGAGCGGTGAGCCGTCGGGGACAAAGGCGATGTCGACCGGCTCGGCAAATGCTGGGTCTGAGAAGGTTGGGCCAAAGCTGCCGGAGGTTTCGAGAACTTGAACGCGGCGATTGCCGGTGTCGGCCACGTAGAGCTGTCCGGTCAGCGGGTGGAAGGCCAGCCCGTGCGGCGCGTTGAGCTGGTTCGGGCCGGCGCCGCAGCCAGTACCGGCGGTCCAGAGGCTTTCCAGGGGGAGTGGTGGCAGGGTGTCCGCTGGGATACGGAGAGCGGGCTGCCAGGTTTTGTCGGCACGTGTCAGCGCAAAATCATCGGTGCCGAGCTGTGGGTGGAGCAGCGGGGGAGGAGAGGGCAGCGGCTGGTCGGCGACGCTGAGCTCGCCGCGGGCAGGATGCAGGTAGGTGCTGTCCAGCTCGCCAGGGGAGCTGCCAGGGGGCTGCCAGAGCAGGCGAAACTCAGGAGTGTCGCTTTGTGCCTGATAACGAATGGTCAGGTCGTGCCAGCCACGGGGCAGATAGATCAGCCCCTCCTGGTAAAAGGTCGTCAGCGGCTCGTTGCTCTCTGGCTGCCCAGAGACGACAAGCTGGCCGGCGACCCCGATCTGGCTTGGGCCGTCGGCCAGGGCGGCGATCCGATATTCGCCGGCGCGTGCAATCCCGAGCTTGCCCTGCCAAAAAACGTTGTAGGGCGGCTCGATCCCGGCGTCAAAGCCGAGCAGGCGGTCCTGGCGCTGGGTCAGCAGGGGGCCTTGGGGATCGTTGCCGGCCCGATAGTCGCCAGAAAGCCCAGCAGGGGGAAGTTGTGGGCTGTAGAGTGTGGTGACAGGCAGCGGCACCCGTTCTTCGGCTGGGGGTTGCCAGTAAAGCTGCAGGGAGGCTGGAACAGCCCCACTGTGGTAATCGATGGAGAGTGCGTGGAGCCCCTGGGCAAGCGCTACGGCCTGCTGGCTGACGCCAAGCTGGGTATCGAGCACGAGCTGATCGTCGATGCGCAAGGTCAGGCCAGCGCTGCCGGCCTCTGCAGAAAAGAGGTAGATGCCAGCGGCTGGGATTGCAAGCGACGCCCGCAGCTGGCCGCTGAAGGGCGGGGGGAGGGGGGGGTATCGTTGCCAGTCGAAGTAGGTCTCTCGCACCATCATCTCCAGTGTCGGGCTGTCGCTGCCGCTTTGATACAGCCGCAGCTGCAGGCCCTGGCTGGCCACGATCGCGGTCTGGGGCACGGTGACGGTACTGAACAGTGGAGTCTCTGGGTCGATCGACCAGGCGTTGTCGAGCGGGCTGTCGGTCACCTGGGCTGCCGGGTAGATCTGTCGCAGCTGGCTGAGCAGTTGGTGTTGGTTGCTGGGGACCAGATAGATCACGTCGCCGGGCGGCTGTGCTGTGTAGGGGAGGGTGGTGCCAAAATCCAGGGCACGCACGCGGCCGGCTGCCAGGGCATCGCCGGCCAGCAGGCGCAGGCCTGGATGGGCGAAGACTTGAGCAGGGATCACAAAGGTCTGCTGGCGATCAGCGTGGGCCAGCTGTCGGACAAGGGCGTTGGACAGGACGTTTTGCACGCTTCCAGCCTCCTGTGCATCTTGGAGGGCTGCGGTGAAACGGAGGGCCGGAATTGCGAGCAGGAGCAGGAGTCCCAGGCTGGCGGTGACGACCAGCCGAGTTGGGGACAGGGTGCGGTGCCAGGCTGCCACCAGCGCGGCGAGCAGCCGATCCAGCGCCACCATGCTGGCTGCCAGCACAAAAGGCAGCAAGGGCAACAGGAGCGAGCGTGGGGAGGTCGTCTCCAGATCGGCGCTGGCCACTGCTGTCCCGGTGAGCAACAGACCGGCCAGCCAAAACAGCGCGAAGGGACGCAGCAGGAAGCGCAGCAGGGTACCGGCGCCTGTCACAGCCAGCGCAGCGGCAAAGACGGTGAGCAGGCTGCTGCCGGCAACGATGCTGTCGGGGATCATCTCCGGGCGCAACAGAGCAGCCATCAGCCAGGGGGCCTGTGTCCAGGCTCGGGCCAGGTCAGGAGGATCGATGGTCAGGCTCAAGACGGGGGCGGCGACAGCGCAGGCAATGGCCAGGGCAGCGGCGGCGTTGACCAGCGCGGCCCGCCAGTGAGCTCTGGTGCTCCAGACCAACAGCGCCAGCAGAAGCAGAAGCCAGAGCGCAGTGGCAGGGCGCAGCAGGGGGACTTCGACAAAGAGCAGCCCTGTGGCCAGACCTGCGGCGCTCCACCAGCGGCGGTCAACGGCGGACAGGCTGCGCAGCGCCAGCCAGAGCACCAAGGAAAGCAGCAGCGGCGCCACGATCCAGGGGTCTGAGCTGCGTGAGGCTTCGAGGTGCCAGGGAGCGAGGGCCAGCAGCAGCAGCGCAGAGGGGGCATAGGCTGGGGCGACCAGTTGGCGTGTGACCCCGGCGAAGGTGAGCACCCCCAGGCTGCCGAGCAGAGCGGCAGCCAGCCGCAGGCTGAGCAGGCTGTTGCCAGTCCAGTCAAACAAGGTCTGGGCCAGCCAGGCCTGGATGGCAAACGTGCCAGACAGGGTGTTGGCCAGCGGTTGGCCTTGGACCAGACGCAGCCCATCCACACACTCTCCGCCGATACAGCCAGCTGGCAGGGCGCCGATGTTCCAGAAGCGCAGGGCCAAAGCCAGGAGCAGAACCATCAGCATGCCCAACGTGGCGGCCCGCTGCGGCCTGGGGGGGGACGGAGGGAGCGGCTCTCCAGTCTGGGTGGCCACCTGCACAAACTGCCCCTTTGGCGTTTGGAGCCAGCGAACGGGGGGGGGGAGGTAGGTGTAGGTGGCTCCGGGCCACCAGCTGCCGATCAGCAGCAGTGCGCCTCCCAACAGCCAGACCAGCAGGAGGAGCAACGGCTTTTCAGCGTTGCCGGGTGCAAGCAGGCCCAGCCCGACCCCGCCGGCCAGCAAACTGACCAGCCCTGTCAACCAGAGCAGCTGGCCGACAGCGCTCAAACGGGCGACAGAACGCAGAGAAGGTGTCGGCTGGCAGTCGGCGCTTTGGGCAGCAAACAGCAGTGCAGCCACCGATGCCAATGCCAGCGCATCGCGCAACAAAAAGGGTGCGTAGCTCTCGCCATCGGCGACAAGATTGAGAGCCCCTGTGGCCAGAAACAGGGCAGCCAATAGCAACGAAAATCGGCGCATTGGGTTCAGTATACCACAACTTGAATCCTGTAAAGAGACTCTTGGAGGACGGCTGTCGGCTCGAGTACAATAGGCAGCGCGCCGCAACGTGACGTCTGTTTTTTTAACACTGATTTCACAGGGACAAATTTCACAGGGACAAACGAATCATGTACACATTTGTATATCGACGGAAACGCTATGTCTGGTGTGTGCTGTTTGTGCTTGCCTTGGTTCTGCTGGCACAGAGCAGTGTACGGGCCGCCCCCAAAATTGGGGATGATTTTGGGGCGACGAGTGGAGCGTCCGACAGAAGTTCTGCACTGCCTGCGGGTGCTGTGCCTGCCCGGGTGACCGACATTGTCGACGGTGACACGATCCGTGTGCAGATCAACGGTGTCGAACGTTCGGTACGTTACATCTTGATCAACACGCCAGAGACCGATGAACCATTGGGGGCAGAGGCCACCCTGGCCAACCGGCGTCTGGTTGCCGGCAAGACTGTCTATCTGCTCAAAGATGTGAATGACACTGACCGCTACAACCGTCTTTTGCGCTATGTGTTTTTGGCTGACGGCACCCATGTGAACGCTGAACTGGTGCGCCAGGGCTATGCGCAGCTCTCCACCTATCCGCCAGATATCAGCCGCCAGGCAGAAATTCGGGCGGCGCAGCAGGAAGCGGTGGCAGCTGGCCGTGGGCTGTGGGCTTCATCGTCTCCGTCAGTTGGGTCTGGGACCCTTTCGATTGCTGCGGTCGACAAACGTGAAGAATATGTCGACGTGCGCAATGGTGGCCAGGAGCCGGTTCGGCTGGAGGGGTGGGTGCTGCGTTCGGAGAGAGGGCGGCAGGAGTGTGCGCTGTCTGGGGAGCTTGGGGCGGGGGCCACGTTGCGGGTGTGGGCGATGAAGGGGCCTGGCGGGTTTCAGTGTGGCTTTGCCAGCCCTATCTGGAACAACAACATGTCCGACCCAGCGGTGTTGCTGGCGCCGGGGGGCAGCGAAGTGGCGCGCTGGGAGTAGCCGACTACTGCTCTGCCAGCCAGCGAGCGTAGACGCCGCTGGGCAGCAGCCGGCGGCGGGGCGCGCCGCTCTCTGCGACCGTCATCTCGCCGCTTTCCACGGTGCCGCTGCGTCCGCCGACGACAATCTCCAGCTGGTTGTGCAGGGCAATCGGGGTAAAGCCTGGGGTGTGGCAGCTGTAGAGGACAAACAGCGCGTCCTCTGCCAGCAGCGACCGGCACGCTTGCAGGAGAGGGACCAGGTCATCTTCAATTTTGAAGACTTCGCCTTTGGGCCCACGCCCAAAGGTGGGAGGATCCAGAATGATCGCCTGATAGGTGTGGCCGCGGCGCTGCTCGCGCTGGACGAACTTGAGCGCGTCGTCGACCAGCCAGCGGATTGGGCGGTCGACCAGTCCGCTCAGATCGGCGTTTTTGCGGGCCCAGTCGACCACCCCGCGGGCGGCATCCAGGTGGATACAGTGCGCGCCGGCCTGGCTGCATGCCAGCGTGCTGCCCCCGGTATAGCCGAAGAGATTGAGCACGAAGAGATTTCGGTCGTGGGTGCGCCGCATGCGTGCCCGGATGGCTGCCCGCATCCAATCCCAGTTTTCGCGCTGCTCGGCGAACAACCCCATATGTCCGAAATTGGTCAATTTGAGATGAAAATGCAAATCGCCGTAGAGCACGTCGAACTCGCGGTTGACCTTGCGATGAAAGATCCAGCGGCCGCCGTCGTCCTGCGCCGAGCGTTCGTAGATGCCGTCGGCGCGCTGCCAGTCGCTGTCGGGCAGCTGTGGCTTCCAGATGGCTTGCAGAGACGGCCGGTCGAGCAAGTAAGGGCCGATACGTTCCAGTTTGCGCATATGACCGGAATCGAGCAACTGGTAGTCGGCGTTGCCTGGCTGTGCTGTCATTTGAACCGTCCTCTGTCTGGTACAGCACTGGGCTGTGCAGGGCTTCTGCCCGCTGTCACTCGATTGGACAGCCGCTACAGAGTGTAGCATGCGTCAGCGGCGAAGCCCAAGGACATTCGAGAAGTGTGGTCGTGGGAGTGCGAGCGCCCGCGACCTTTCTTTTGGGTCTGTTCAGACTGGATGGGTGATGAACGGAAAATTGCATGTCTACCGCCAGTTGTTTGCCTATCTTTCCCCCTACCGAGTGCAGGTAGGGGGCACCTATCTGGCGATGATCGGCGCCACCTTGCTCAATCTGTTGGTGCCGCCGATCATCCAGGATGCCATCGACCGTGGGCTGAAAGAGCGTGACGGTTGGGTGCTGTTGGCGGCGGCTGGGCTGATTCTGGGCATTGCGTTGGTGCGCGGGGTTTCGGGGTTTTTCCAGCGATATTGGGGGGAATGGCTGACCCATCGGGTGGCCTACGACCTGCGCAACGACTACTACATCGCCCTGCAGCGGTTGCCGTTCAGCTTCTATGATCGCTCGCACACCGGTGACCTGATGAGCCGGGCGACCGGCGATATTGCCGAGACCGAGCGTTTTGCCGGGATCGGGCTGCTCGATCTGATCAGTGTGGTGTTGCTGATCGGCGGTGTGGTGGTTGCGATGTTTTTGGTCAGCTGGCAGCTGTCGTTGTTGACGTTGGGGCCGGTGTTGGCGTTGGTCGGGCTT
>JAPLGY010000713.1 GCA_026389955.1 Caldilinea sp.
CCCCACACCAACCCCCACCACAGCAACCCCGCCCCCAAGCTCGAAAAGAGAACCAAAACACCCACCACGAGTTTTTTCTGGATGGCCATCATGGCTTTTCTCCTGAACGCGTCGGCTGGCAGCCAGACTGTGCCTGGCTTCCCCCTCTCTATTATAGCACAAAATAGCAGGAACTGGGAAAGATGTCGCCGCACCCCCCCCCAGCACAGGCCGCGGATCCGGCAGTTCGCCCAGGCTGGTGGACGGCCAAAGCGGGTCGGCCGCTGGGCAAGGAATCGCTCGTCCAGTCGATCTGAAACCAGCAAACCGATCGAGACAGATTTGCCTGAAACGGGATGGGTGGATAACATTTTGAGTGGCCGGCCAGGGTGTGTGCGAAAAGCCGGCGTACATCGAGCACGATCCGCAGCACGAGTTCAAGACCGCGGCGCTGCTCCCCAACATCGACCGTTCCTTTGCCGTGAACAAGCGTACGCCGCGCAATCTGGCGGCGGCGTGCGCAGCCACTTCCGACGGCTGCCCGACCTGGGTGCGGGCGCACCAGCCCGCGCTGACGCATGAGCTGTATGTCCGCAGTTTGAGGCGGATAACGGCGCTGATGGCGTTGGTCGCTGGCGTCGGCGTCATCTTGCTGGCGTCGCCCTGGCCCGGCGAGCATGGCTGGCAGATGTTTCTGTTGGCGGCACTCTGGATTGCAACGTGCAGGACGGTCTACGTGCTGGCGGATCGGTGGTTCACGGGCGCTCATCTGCTGCTGCTGACGACCTTTTCCGGCATGGTCGTCCTGGCCGTCCAGTGGTTTGAAATGCCGGTGTTTGCTCTGTTGTTGTTTCTGCCGCCGGTGCTGGCCGGGCTGTGGGCCAGTTGGACGGCGAGTGCGCTGGTGTGGGCGGCCATGGCTGCGCTGCTGCTGTGGGCGCCGGGTGTCACAGCCGCCGTGATCGAGGCGAACACGGTCAGGGTCGCCGGCGTCATGGCGCTTCTGGCGACAGTGGTTTGGATGCTCAGCCGGGACTTTGCCGCCGAACTGTCGCAGACCTGGCAGCGGGCCGAGTATGCGCAGCATCTGGTCGACGACGCACGCAGCCAGCGGCTCGAACTGCGCCAGGTGGAAGAAGATCTGCTGCAAGCCAACCGCGAACAGATTCGGCTGCTGAACCGTCTCGAAGCGTTGAACCAGATCGCCGAAGAGGCGCGCCAGACCAAGCAGGCGTTCATTGCCAATGTCAGCCATGAGCTGCGCACCCCCCTGAACATGGTCATTGCCTATGCCGAACTGATTACGCAGACACCGCATCTGTACAGCCGACGCCTGCCTGCAGCGCTGCTGGCCGACATGAATGTCATTCTGCGCAACAGCCAGCACCTGTCTCGTCTGGTCGACGATGTGCTGGATCTGAGTCAGATCGAGACCGGGCGAATGGCGTTGAGCAAGGAGTGGGCCTCGATGGCCGAGATCGTCGAAACGGCGATGGAGACGGTCAGCCCACTCTTTCAGGCCAAAAGCCTGCACCTGCACGCAGAGTTGGCCCCCGATCTGCCGGCGCTTTTTTGCGACAAAACGCGCATTCGTCAGGTGCTCATCAATTTGCTCAGCAACGCGGGGCGCTTCACCGAAACAGGTGGGGTGACAGTTCGCGCGCGCGTCTGCGACAGACAGGTGGTCGTGAGCGTCATCGACACCGGCCCTGGCATCGGACCGGAGGAGCGGGCATCAGCAAACACTTCGTCGAAATGCATGAGGGACGCATCTGGCTGGAGAGCGAACCCGGACAGGGGAGCACCTTCCACGTATCCCTCCCCGTCGAGACGCCTCAATATGCTGCCGCTTTATCTCCAGGCAGCCGTCGCTCGGTTTCGCCCTTTCACGAGTACTATCCGCGCACCCGGATGCGTGTCGCCAAAATCCCCCATGTGGGGCGGCGCTATGTTGTGCTCGACCAGGGCAGCACGCTGCCGCGGCTGCTGCGCCGATACGCCGATGATGTGGAGATCGATCTGGCGAAAACGCCTGCGGAGGCGGTTGCCCTGCTCACCGAAGCCCCGGCGCAGGCGCTGGTGGTCAACTCGGCGAGCAGGACAGAGGAGGGATCGCTGGCTGCGCTTGCCGGCGCACTGCCCTATGACACGCCTGTGTTTGCCTGTTGGCTGACAAGCGACGATTCGGTGCACCAGTTGGGCATTGCCCGCTATCTGGTCAAACCCGTGGGCAGCGCGGTCTTGCTCGAGGCTGTGCGCGCGCTCCCGCCGCCCATTCGCACCGTGATGGTCGCCGACGATGAGCCAGAGCTGCTGCGCTTGTTCACGCGCACCCTGGCCGGAGCGCCGGAGCAGTACCGGGTGATCAGCGCATCCGACGGCGTCGAGGCGTTGACGCTGCTGCGTGAAAGCCGCCCCGACGCGCTGATCCTTGATCTTTGGATGCCGCACATGAACGGCTTTGAGTTGCTCAGGGCCAAAGAGACAGACGCTTTGATTCGAGAAATTCCGGTGATTGTCGTCAGCTCGCGCAACCCGAGCAGCCAGCCGATTGTCAGCAACCAGCTTGTCGTCGCGCGCAGCGGCGGTCTTTCGATGCGCAATCTGCTCGACAGCATCGAGGCCTTGACCGGCGTCCTTACGCCTGCGGTGCACGACAGGCGTTCAATGCCGCCAGCAGCGCAGGACGGGTGACGGGTTTGTGCAAGAAGCCAATGGCGCCCAGCGACAGCGCCAGTTCGGACTGATCCAGAATCGAGCAGATGAGGATCGGCAGACGCGCCGTGCGCTCATCCTGCCGGCAGGCGGTGTATGGCCTGGCCTGGCCTGCACAGCCTGCGCAGCGCTCTCGCCGGGGGCAAATACAATGATTTTTACCTGCTGCGCCGACTCCTCGATGCGCAGCGCAAGTGCGCTGGCTGCAGTGTGAAGAATCGAGGCGTTCAGCAAAGTGACAAGCGCCTGCCGCAAGACCAGCGGATAAATGGCGGCGCAGGCTGGCACAGAGTGCTTCACCTGCAGCACTTTTGCATGGCGCTGTGCAAGCGGGGTGATCAGCCGCAGCACATCTTCGAGCACCTGATCGACGCGCGCAATTTCGTCGTGCGGCACTTTGACGATCCACTGCAGCGTCTCCGGCAGCGAGGTCGTCTGCAGCGGTGGTGCGACGTCAGAGGGCGGCGCAGCAGCCAGGTCGAGCTGCAGGGCAAGCGCCTCAAGCGCAGCCTGCTGGAGACGCCGATATTGACGGACGCTCAATCCAAGCTGTGCAGCGACCTCTTTCTGTGCGAACTGCTGCTCGTAGCGCAGACGCAGAATGTTGTAGATGCGTCGCCGCGCCGAGGCCGCTGGTTCGTTTGGCGGCGGCTGCATGGCTTGAATGGCGTCGAGCAGAATCTGCTGGAGGCGCGCAGCGGGTTGGGGCGCAGACGCCGCCTCGCACATGTGCAGCAGCGGCGACGCGCGCAGCCGTTCCGGGTTGTACAGGTGGTTGAGTGCATCGCGCAGTGACTCCAGCAGCGCGTCTTCACTGTCAGCCAAGAGGCCAGGTCCTTTTTGTGTCCCTT
>JAPLGY010000598.1 GCA_026389955.1 Caldilinea sp.
GTGGGGGACTTGAGGATGGCCAGATTGGCGGAGATGGCATCGAGTGCGGCGGGGGGCAGCGACGAGGCGAAGAGGGACTGGCGGAACCGGTCGGTTTCGTTGAACAGGCGATCCCACTCGGCAAGGGCATAGCGGGCGCTGGCCAGCGAGTCGGGCCAGACGGTGGCGTAATAATTTTGCCAGGTGGGGTTCACGCCTTCTGGCAGGGTTTGGTCGGGTTTCCAGTAGTTTTCGCAGGTAGGGAAGCTCCAGGAGATGACATACCGTACGGTGCGCGATTCGCCGGGGGCCAGCTGGAAGTGGACGGCCAGCATGCCTTCGTTGGCTTTGCCGGCCCGTTCGGGTGGATAGAGGCGATTTTGGAAGGGTCCGGGTGTTGTCAGATCCTTCCAGTAGACTTCCAGGCTATCGAACCAGACCCCGCGGAACCAGTATTCCTGCCAGCTGACCTGGGTTCCGTGGGTGAGACCGGCGTCGGTGGCCAGGGTCAGATTTCCGAAGCGGGGGGTGCCCGGTTCCAGGCTGTCGGAGCGCAGGTGGAGTGTCTGGCCCCACTCCTGGCTGGCGACGCTGTTCAGGTTGTTGGCGGGCAGCGGGTTGGCGAGCACTCCGACCAGTGTATAGTCGAGGGTCTGGTGGGTGGTGTTGGTGATGGTATAGGCAAAGAAGGCAGCGGGCAGGCTCGAATCGCGGTCGTTGAGGGGGATCAGCGGGCTGAAGGCATCCAGGGTGACGCTGCCTGGAAAGCGGGTGTCGGCGAAAGCGAGTGTGGCGATCGGGTATTCACCTTGGAACTTCAGATCGGCGAAATGGGGGAGGCCGGTCATGTATTCGCGGCGTGGGCCCCAGCCCAGGCTTTGGAAATGGGGGGCATGCAGTTCTCCTTGGTAGGGGGCGACCAGATCTCCGTGCAGGATGCGGGCGTCGAGCACCTCGCCGTTGGCCTCGGCGCGTACGGCAAAGTGGGAAAATCCGTTGACGCTCCCTTTGTTGGGGCGGTTGAAAATTTCCCAGTCGACCAGCCGTCCGTTGCCGGCGAGTCCGACGGCACCGCTGCCGATGCCGCCGAGTGGAAAGCTGATCTGGGTGGTCTTGCTGCCTTGGTAGGTAAAGTCGGCCATGAAAACCTCGTCTTTGTGATGGGCGAACGCAGAAAAAAGTTAGATTCGGTAGGTAGGGGTGGGGGGGAGGGGGCTAAAACATTCAAATTGGGTAAACTGGCAGTTGAAATCGGGGGAAGGGGTCAGCTCGTCGAAGACTGTGCGGACGACGGACTCCAGCGTGGCCGGGGTGGATTGGACGCGTGCGTTGAGGACGAAGGTGAGTGCCGTCGTCGGTTGGTCTGTTGGGGGCGAGTCCCAGCTGACCGGCCCGTGGGTCTGGGTAATGCTGGCTTTGTAGAGCCCTGTTGTCGTCTGTGCGGAGGCTTTGAGGTGGGCAATTTCGCAGCTGCGTTCTCTGAGCGATCTTTCCAGCATGTGGAGCAGATAGTTGACCCAGTTGTAGGGAGAGAAGGGGAGCTGTGCCGAGAGGGTGCCGCCGGCGTTGAGCCAGCCGAGTGCGGCTTCGCCGGCGGCGTAGGTGGTGTAGTCGATCTCGAGCTGGCGGTCGGTGCGGCTGGTCGAGGTGAGCACCGCATCCAGCCAGGGGTCGACCCCCTCGCCGGTGGCTGCGGACAGGGCGAAGATCCGTTCGGCG
>JAPLGY010000671.1 GCA_026389955.1 Caldilinea sp.
ACCTCCCGGGCAGCGACGCCAAACACCTGGTCAGCGTGGCACGCGACGGAATGGTCGTCTTTGGCCCAGGGACCTACGAGGTGGCCCATGCCACCGACGAATACGTGGAGGTGGCCGAGCTGGCGGCCACACATGCCATCCTTGTCCAGTTTATGGAAGAAATTTTGTTGAGAGGTTGACCATTATGTTAGACCTGGCTATCCGAGGCGGAACCCTGTTGACAGAACAGGGCGCATTCCTGGCAGATGTAGGGGTCGAACATGACCGAATTGCAGCGATCGCCCAGCCTGGGGCGCTGCCGGCAGCCCGAAAAACGTTGGAGGTCGAGGGCTGTTTCGTGCTGCCGGGCATCATCGACATCCATTTTCATGTGCGTGCACCGGGCCACCCAGAACGCGGCACCTTCCTCACCGAAACCCAGGCAGCTGCAGCAGGCGGCGTGACCACCGTGCTGGAGATGCCGATCAGCGTACCTTGCTGTGCGACCGCCGAGGTGCTGGAAAACCGCAAAGCGCTGGGAGAACAGCAAAGCTACGTCAACTTTGGCCTCTACGGCGCGCCCGGCCGACTCGACCGCGACCAGGTGCTGGGCATGGCAGACGCCGGCGCCTGCGGCTTCAAAATCTTCACCCACGCCCTGCCCAAAGGACGCGAAGAAGAATTTCTGGGGCTGTGCATCGACCGGGCAGATGAAATCTACCGAGCCCTGGAACTGGTGGGCGAAACCGGCCGGCTGGTCTCCTGCCATGCCGAAAATGAACAGCTGATCCAGCTCTTTGAAGGACGCATCAAAAGCACCGGACGTATCGACCCGGCCGGCTTCGTGGCCAGCCGCCCCCCCGTCGTCGAAGCGCTGAGCGTCGCCGAGCTGGCCGCCATGTGCGCCGACCTGGGCACACACGTGCACATCGCCCACGTTTCCTGCGCAGCAGCGCTCCGCCAGCTGCAACAAGGACAAGCCGCCGGCCTGCCCATGACCGGAGAGACCTGCCCACATTATCTGTTCTTCACGGCGGAAGATATGGATCGACACGGACCCTTCGCCATGATCAAACCGCCGCTGCGCAGCACAGAAGACCAGGACGCGCTCTGGGCAGGGCTGTTGGACGGATCGCTGGCCGCCATCACCACCGACCACAGCCCCTTCACCCTGGCAGAAAAAGAACGGGGCCTCTCCAACATCTGGCAAGGCGCGATCGGCTCCCCAGGCGTAGAGGCGTTGCTGCCCGGGGTCTTGACCGAAGCGCTGGATGGGCGCCTCCCCCTGGAAAGCGCACTCCGGCTGCTCACCAGCCAGCCCGCCCGTCTGTTTCATCTCTACCCGGAACGGGGCACCGTGCAGCCGGGCAGCATCGCTGACCTGGTGGTCTACGACCCACGCCCGACAGGCAGCGTCGACAGCAGCCGCTGGTTGACCAAGGCACGCGCGATCGACCGCCTCTACCACGGACGCCGGCAGCGCGGCGCAGTGCAGACCACGATCGTCAACGGGGTGGTCGTCTACCAAAAGGGGCAGATCGTGGCCGAGCCGGGAACAGGCCGGTTTGTGCGCCCGGCTCGGCCCTGAAGGCGGCAGCAGCCCCAGCCCTGCGATGCCGCCCAACAAACCAGGCTGTCCAAAAAATCAACAAAAACTGTTGGCCTGGAATCCCCCTGTTTTGACAGCCCTTCCCCCTTTGCCCTACAATCACAAGGATATTGGAACGGCAGTCAAAGGCACAAACAGACAGGATGGACGGCAATGCACCCACTGAAGACCAGCGAAATCCGCCAGTTTTTTCTGGACTACTTCCGCGCCCAAGGGCATGAAGTGGTTGCCAGCAGCAGCCTGGTGCCAGAAAACGACCCGACCCTGCTGCTGACCAACGCCGGGATGAACCAGTTCAAAGATACATTCCTGGGCATCGAGCAGCGCAGCTACCAGCGAGCTACGACCGCACAAAAATGCATGCGGGTCAGCGGCAAACACAACGACCTCGAAAACGTCGGACCCAGCCCACGCCACCATACCTTTTTTGAGATGCTGGGCAACTTTTCCTTCGGCGACTACTTCAAAGCGGACGCCATCCG
This sequence comes from Caldilinea sp., assembly GCA_026389955.1. The sequence continues at coordinate 2,071 of JAPLGY010000671.1, forward strand.
CTTTGCCTGGCAGCTGCTGGTCGAAAAACTGGGCCTGCCCCTGGAACGGCTGTGGTTCACCGTCTACACAGAGGATGACGACGCCGAACGGCTGTGGAGAGAGCAAGGGGCTGACCCCACACGGGTGCTGCGTTTCGGCAAGAAAGACAACTGGTGGTCGATGGGGGACACCGGCCCCTGCGGCCCCTGCTCCGAGATCCATTACTACTGGGGTGACCTGGCCCGCCAACAGCCAGGCGGCGTCAACAAAGACGACGAATACCTGGAAATCTGGAACCTGGTCTTCATGCAGTACGACGCCCGCCCAGATGGCCAGCTGATGCCGCTGCCCGCCCCCAGCGTCGACACCGGAGCCGGTCTGGAACGGCTGGCCAGCATCCTGCAGGGCAAGGACAACAACTACGACACCGACGCCTTTGTCCCGATCCTGGCACGCATCCAGCAGCTGGCCGGCCACAGCGACGCACAGCGCCAGACACACCTCTTCCGCTATCGGGCGATCGCAGACCACGTGCGCTCCTGCACCTTCCTGATCGGAGACGGCGTCCTGCCCGGCAACGAAGGCCGCCAATATGTCCTGCGCATGATCCTGCGCCGCGCAGCACGATTTGGCAAAATCCTTGGCTTCGACCAGCCTTTTCTGGCATCGATCGCCGACACGGTGATCGATGAGATGGGACACCACTACCAGGATCTGCTGCCCAAACGCGACTATATTCTGCAGTCGATCACAGACGAGGAAGAACGTTTTCACCGCACACTGGCCAATGGGCTGCATCTTCTCGATGACCTGATGGCACAGATGCAGGCCGAGCAGCGGACACAAATTCTGGGCCAGGAAGCCTTTTTTCTGTGGGATACCTACGGCTTTCCGGTCGACCTGACGCGCGACATCGCACAGGACAACGGGCTGACGATCGACGAGGCGGGCTTTCGGGCAGCGCTGGCCGAACAGAAGGAAAAAAGCCGTGCAACCGCCGTCGAAAAGAGCGGCCAGGATGTCTCACGCTACGCCGAAACCTTCCGCAAATTGCAGGAGCAGGGTGTGATCGACCCCGGCGGCGTTCGCTCACGCATCTACGATACCCTGGCCGAGGTCGACAGCAGCGTGGCCGCCCTTTTTGTCGAAGGCCAACCGACAGCAGCAGCCAGCGTCGGCCAGACCGTCGCCCTTTTGCTGCCCGAAACTGTTTTTTATGTCGAATCTGGCGGCCAGCTCAGCGACACCGGCGAGCTGTATTACTGGCCGGTCGATCTGGATGAGCCGGTCTGGACGGTGCAGGTGACCGAAATGTGGCGCCCTGTGCCGGGCCTGCTGCTGCATCTGGGCACCGTGGTGGCCGGGACGGTCCACACCGGCGACCCGGCTACGGCGGCGATCGACACCGAACGGCGCTGGGACATCATGCGCAACCACACCGGAACCCATGTGCTGCATGCGGCGCTGCGCGAACGGCTGGGCAGCCATGTCCACCAGGCGGGCTCTCAGGTCGCCCCAGAACGGCTCCGCTTCGATTTCACCCATGGCCAGCCGCTCAGCGACGCCGATATTGCCGCGATCGAAAGCCGTGCCAATGCCATCCTGCTGCAAAACTACCCGGTCCATACCCGCTGGACAACCTACACGCAGGCACTCAGTGAGGGGGTGACAGCCCGGTTCACCGAGAAGTATGGCAACGAGGTGCGGGTCGTCTCGTTTGGAGAGGAAGAAGGGATCAGCGCCGAACTGTGTGGCGGCACCCACGTGGACAGCACCGCCGAGATCGGTTCCTTCCGGGTGGTCGCCGAGAGCAGCGTCGCCGCAGGCGTGCGCCGCATCGAAGTGGTGACTGGGCGGGCGGCCGAGCAGCTGGTGACAGAGCGGCTGCGCTCGCTGGCAACCATTGCCGAACTGACCCACAGCAAACCAGCCACAGCCGCAGCCGCCGTGCAGGAACTGCTCGCCCATCAACAGACGTTGCAGAAGGAGCTGGCGCAGCTGCGCCAGAAGCTGGCCCGGCACGAAACGCACGCCTTGCTGGACAAAGCCGAACAGATCGGAGGCTTCGCAGTGCTCTCCGTCCGGGTGGAAGCCCCCGACACGGAAACACTGCGCCAGATGACAGACTGGTTCCGTGACAAACTGGGAAGCAGTGTCGTGGCTGTCGGCGCTCTGCTGGACGAAAAACCGCTGATTGTGGCCGCAGTGACCGAAGATCTGGTCAGCCGTGGCATGCACGCTGGCCAGATTGTGCGCGAGGCTGCGAAGCTGATGGGCGGCGGTGGCGGCGGGCGCCCGACACTGGCCCAGGCCGGCGGACGCCACAGCGACCAGCTCGAAGCCGCACTGCAAAGCATCGTGCGCTGGGTCCACCAGAACGTAAAATCAGGAGACGATCACCAGACAATCGCATGACTGAATTTTACCCGGTCGCATCGGAAGCAAGCTTCGAGGCAGTCCGCCGGACAGTGGGACAGTGGCCCCAGCGCCGCATTGCGCTGGTCCTGCCCGAAGGCTGGCTGGAACTGAACAATCCTGCGCGTCTGCGTCTGCTCCAACGACAGGCACAGATCCAGCAGAGCGAGATTGCGCTGGTGACCTCAGAGCCCGCCACGCGCGCAGCCGCCATCCAGATCGGCGTGCCGGTCTTCGACCGGCCAGAACAGGCCAACCACAGCCGCTGGCGGATGGACCCGCTGCTGCCGCTGATCGACCCGCGCGCCCCCGAGGCTGGACTGCCCGAACCGCCCCCCTGGCGCCGCCAGGATTTGGTCGCCCAACGCCGTCTGCCCACCCAGCGCCAGGCACGCCAGCGCCGCATCCAAAGTGAGAACGCCTACCGCCGCCCCCCTTCTCCCTGGCCGCGGCTGGCTGGCAACCTGCTGATGGCACTGCTGGCCCTGGGCGTGCTGGGGGCGTTCACCTACTACGTGTTGCCCGCTGCCACCATTTTGCTGACCCCAGGGCGGCTGCCCCTCCAGACCGACCTGCCGGTCACCGCTGCCGTCGGCCAGACCGAGGTCGACCGCACAGAGGGAATACTGCCGGCCCGGCTGCTCAAAGCCGAACTGAACGAACAGGGCGCTGTCCCCACCAGCGGAAGCTCACAAAAGGCGACCAGCCGCGCACAGGGCGAGGTGGTCTTCACCAACGTCAGCGCAGCGGCGGTGACGATCCCAGCCAATACCCTGGTGGGCACCAGCTCGGGCACACCGGTCGAATTTCGCACACAAACCGAGGCCAAGGTCGAAGGAGGCGCTGGCCAGCGGGTCAGCGTGGCAGTCGAGGCGGTCGAACCTGGGACCGCCGGCAACGTGCGCGCCAATACGATCAACAACGTCGTCGGCGCGCTCGGCTTCCGCTTGCGGGTCAACAACCCGGCCGCCACCTACGGCGGCGGCGCCGAGCTGGTCGCAGTGGTCTCCCAACAGGACCGGGAGCAGCTGATCGCCCGCTTGCTGCAGGCTGCCGAAGCCAAAGCGTAAGACACCCTGCGCAGCCAGCTCCAGCCCAACGAATGGCTGCCGACCGAATCCGTACAGACCTTCATCCTGGCCCAGTCCTTTGACCAGTACAGCGACGAGGTGGCCCAACAGCTCACCGGCTCGATCCGGGTGTTGGTCCAGGGACTCGCCGTCGACGAACAACAGTCGACAGAGCTCATCCTCCAACAGCTGCAAACGCTGGTCCCCGAACGCGGTCGGCTCGTGTTGGACAGCGTGCGCGCCCAGCGGCAGCCGCAAAGCCAGGTCACTGGCAGCACGGTCGCCTTCACGCTGACCGTGGCCGCCGACTACACAACCCCGATCGACCCAGACGAACTGCGCCAGGCTGTGGCCGGGCTCCCCCCCGCCGAGGCCGAACGCGCCATCCAGGAACGCTGGCTGATCGAAGGGAGTCCAGAAATTTATCTGGACCCCGCCTGGAAAGGCGTCCTGCCCAGCCTGACCAGCCGGATTCAGGTCCGTGTCAACTATGCACAGTAACCCGCCCCACACCAGCCGCCCAGCCATCCCTGGCAAATTGATGGCGCTCGACGTCGGCCTGGCGCGCATCGGGGTCGCCGTCTGCGACCCGCTGCAGCTCGCAGCCCGCCCGTTGACCGTCCTCTCCAGAAAGAGCCGCCAAGAAGACTTTGCTCTGCTGGCCAGGCTGGTACAACAAGAAGAGGTGCAGGCGATCCTCTGCGGGCTGCCCCTCAACATGGACGGGAGCGAAGGACCCCAGGCCCAGATCGTGCGCAGATGGGCAAGGCGGCTGCACCAGGCCCTGCACCAGGCCCTGCACCCCAAAATGCC
>JAPLGY010000734.1 GCA_026389955.1 Caldilinea sp.
GGCCATCCGCGAGGCGATTGTGCAGGAGATGCGTCGCGACCCACGCGTCATTTTGTTGGGCGAGGATGTGGGGAAATTTGGGGGGGCTTTTCATGTGACGCATGGCCTCTTGGAAGAATTTGGCCCACTGCGTGTCTGGGACACCCCCATTTCAGAGGCAGGGTTTATGGGCGTCGGCGTCGGCGCCGCACTCACCGGCCTGCGCCCGATCGTCGAGCTGCAATATGCAGATTTTATTTTTTGTGCCATGGACCAAGTGGTGAACGAGGCAGCCAAGCTGCGGCTGATGTCGGGTGGCCAGGCCAGCGTGCCGATGCTGATCCGGGCCCCCCAGGGGGCCACAGGCCGCGGCGCCCAACACTCTCAGAGTGTCGAAGCCTGGTTCATGCACACCCCAGGGATCAAAGTGGTGCTGCCCTCCACCCCCTACGATGCCAAAGGATTGCTGGTCAGCGCGCTGCGCGATGACAACCCTGTTCTTTTTCTGGAGCACAAGATGCTTTACGGATCTGCTTCCCCAGGGGGAGGGAAGGCCACCACCGACCCGACGATCGGCCAGCTGGGGCGTGTGGTGCCGACAGACCCCTATGCCATTCCACTGGGCAAGGCCGACATCAAACGGGCTGGCCGCGATGTCACCGTTGTGGCAACCGCAGTGATGGTCCACCGAGCCCTGGCAGTGGCCAGCCAGCTGGCTGGCGAAGGGATCGAGGTGGAGGTCATCGACCCACGCACGCTGGTACCGCTGGACAGCGAGACAATTCTGGCTTCGCTGCGCCGCACCCACCGCATCGTCGTGGTGACCGAAGATACGCGGCGTGCCGGCGTCGGCGCCGAGCTGATGGCCACGATTCTGGAGGAGGGCTTTGACGAGCTGGACGCGCCTGTGATCCGCGTCTGTGCCGTCGATACGCCGATCCCATTTGCGCCAGCTGCCCAGGACCACGCAATCCCCAACACCGCCGATATCCTGGCCGCAATCCGCCGCGTGCTGGAGTAACGCCATGCCGACATCAGTGCTCGTGCCCATCCTGGGCGAAGCAATCAGCGAAGCGAGAGTCACCACCTGGCTCAAACCGATCGGCGACCCAGTCCGCCGCGGGGACGAACTGGCAGAGCTGGAGACCGACAAAGCCGTTCTGGCACTGGAATGCCCTGCCGACGGTCTGTTGTTGGAAATTTTGATCGGTGAGGGCGTGCTGGTCACCGCTGGCCAACTGTTGGCCCGCGTCGGCCGTCTGGAAGAAGTGGCAGCACAGCCCCCGGCAGCACAGCCCCCGGCAGCCGACGAACGCCGCCGCATTTCGCCAGCTGCACGCCGGCTGGCGCGCCAGCATGGCCTCGATCTGGCAGCGCTGGCACCTGCTCTACCCGGTGCCCGCATCACAACCCACGACGTCCACCGGCAGCTTGCGGGCAGCAACCGTCTGCCGCAGCGACAGCAGCTGTTGACCGAAACCCAGCGGGTGATGGCGACCCGCATGGCCCAGAGCGCGCGAGAGATCCCACAATTTTCAGCGACAATCGAATGCGATGCAAGCCGGCTGCTGGCAGCCAAGGAGGAACAGGCCAACCGCTCTCTGTCACTCACCGCGTTGTTGGCTGGGATTGTTGCTCGGGTGCTGCTGCGCCACCCACTGCTCAACAGCCGCTACGCAGGTGAGAGCGTGATCCTCTATACGACGGTCAACCTGGGGATAGCGGTCACTACCCCACAAGGGCTGGTGGTGCCTGTCCTGCACCATGCGGAAACGCTGGCAGCCGGGCCGCTCGCCGAGCAGTTGACCAGGCTGGTGCAGGCGGCACGTGGAGGACGGTTGAGCCTGGCACAGGTGAGCGACGGCACATTTACCCTGAGCAACCTGGGCATGTATGGGGTCAGCCACTTCATCCCGCTGGTCAACCCGCCGCAGGCGGCAATCCTGGGTGTGGCCGGCATTCACCCGACAGTGGTGCCCACTGCCACCGGAACACGCCACTGCCAACGCATGGCACTGACCGTCAGCGCCGACCACCGTGTGGTCGACGGCGCCGCTGCCGCCCTGTTTTTACAAGAACTTCAACATACCATCGAAGAGACACCCCTCTTCTGAAAGGACAATCGACCATGCAGATCCCATACTTGCCGGTGTCCGATTCTCCGGCCAGCGTCCAGTTTGATTTTGCCACCGGCCTCTTCACC
>JAPLGY010000779.1 GCA_026389955.1 Caldilinea sp.
GCCCCGATAGCCGGCGTTGACCCCGAGCAGCCCGCCGACCCCCACAGCGCCGATCACGCCCCAGAGTGCCACCCCGCCCGGGACAACGATCGGGGGGGCGGTGGAGAGGCGGGTTTTGAGCAACACCACCTGCGTGCCAGCCATGACCCGCGACCAGATGTCCCTGCCCAGGTGGTCGGTGCCCATCCAGTTGGCAGGGGTCGGGGGCAGATTGGCGTCGAACGCCTGGGCATTGGGAGGGTGGGGGGTCCAGACCAGGCTGAGCAGGCCGATCCCGAGCCAAAAAAGCACCATGGCCAGCCCAGCCATGGCCGTGCGCGAGCTGAGAAGGATCGACAGGGTGTTGGCCAGCTGACGAAACAGCCCTGGCGGTTGGGTGGGGGGGGAGAGGGTCGTCGAGTTCAAATGGGTCTCCTTCCAGAGCCAGTGCACTCAAGCAAAGCGGATGCGCGGGTTCAAATAAAGATAGAGCAGGTCACCGGCCAGCCGGGTGAGCACGGCGATCGACACGGTCAGCATGGCGGCGGCGGCAACTGCGTTGAAGTCACCGAAGATGGCTGCGTCGTAGATGTAGCTGCCCAGCCCGGGGATGCCAAAGAGCACTTCGACCACGATGACGCCGCCGATCAGCCAGTTGATCTGCAGCATGATCACCGTGACGGGGGCCAGCAGTGCGTTGCGCAGCGCGTGGCGGAAGATCACCCGCTGGCGAGGCAGCCCTTTGAGGAAGGCGGTACGAATATAGGGAGTTTGCATCACCTCGGACATGCTGGCCCGGGTGATGCGGGCAACGTAGCCAAACTCGGCCGCCATCAGGGTCAAAATAGGCAGCACCAGAATTTTTGGGTCGCGCAGAATGGCATCTCCGGTCAAAAAGACAGCGGTCGCCGGGAGCCAGCGCAGCCAGATGCCGAAGATCAGGATGAGAAAGATGCCGATCACAAATTCTGGGGTAGCGGTAAAGCCCAGTCCGGTGATCGAAATAATACGGTCGAGCGGTTTGCCTTCGTGGACCCCGGCCAGCACCCCGCAGAAAAGCGCCAGCGGCATGACGAGCAAAAAGGCTGCGCCGGCCAGGATCAGGCTGTTGGCTGCGCGTGAAAAGATTGTGGCGGAGACTGGCCGATTGGTTTGCAGCGACATCCCGGCATCCCCACGCACGATGCCTTTGCGCAGCGGGATATAGTGCTGGGGACCGCCGCGTTCGCTGCGTACTCCAGCCTTGCTCAGCACCAGCACCTCCAGATCGCTGCCGCGCTGCCATTGAACGAGGTTGTTGCGGGTATCGACGCCCCAGAAAATTTCGTTGCCGTCGGGGGTGCGCTGCCAGACGGTCTGCGCAGGTGCTGTCGATTCAGTGCCGTCGGCCGCTCGTTGGATGGCCGTCAGCTCGCCGTCGACGAGCCGCCAGCGGGTCAAGACACCGGCGACGTCGGCCCACCATTCGGCTTCCCCGCTCTGTGGATTGGGGGTGGTCACCAGCGGATAGGCAGAGAGTGGGCGGGCCCGCCAGTCGCTGCCCACCAGCCAGTCCAGATAGCGCTGCCAGGCGGGGGTATCCAGGCCCAGCTGTCGGCGCAGCGAGTCGCGCTGCTCCGGGCTGGCAAAAACCCCCAGCAGCCGCACGGTGATGTCTCCGCCCGCCACTTCGAGGAGCAAAAAGAGCAGCGCAGAGACGAGCAGCATCGTTGTGCCCATTGAAACAAGGTTGCGGACCAAAACACGTGCCATACAGACTGTCTCCCTGCCCTCTGCCAGCCGCCCCAGAGGGCGGCTGCAGAGTTGGCAATGCCGGTAGAGAAGAAGGGGGGCTGCCTGCAGCACAGACAGCCAGGTCGTTTACTGCTGTTTCCAGACCGACTACTAGAACTCGAAGTTGGCCGGGTGAGCGATCACATTCTGGAATTCTTTGCGGATGATCTCCCACTCATTGGTCCAGTAGCTGTTGCCGATGGGGCCACGTTCTTGCATGATATCTTCCAGCTCCCCAATAATCTCGCGGCGTGCTTCGATGTCGAGGGTCAGCTCGGCCTGGCGCAATTTTTCGGAGAATTCGGCGTCTACCCAGCGGGTCTCGTTCCAAGGAACGGGGTTGCCGTCGGCGTCGGCGATGTAGGCGAGAGGGGGCACCATGGTGTCAAGCGAGCGGTGGGCCCAGATCGTGATCCCGAGCGGCACCTCGGTCCAGCGGTCCCAGTAGCCGTTGGGTTCGGTGATATCGAGTGTGATGTCGAACCCGCCGGCCGCTGCGGACTCGCGCAGGGTCTGGGCGATTTCGGGTTCGGAGAGGTCGTTTTTGGTCGACAGGGTCACCTGCAGGGGCAGTTGGATCCCTTTCTCGGCAGCGTACTCTTCCAAGAGCGCGAGCGCGCCTTCCGGGTCGTAGGCAGGGATGGGGCGTTCGGCATAGGCTGGGTGCACCGGCGAGAAATGGGCGTCCAGCGAGAGGACCCCTTCGCCGTTGTAGGAGAGGTCGAGGATCTTCTGGCGGTCCTGGCACAGTTTCAGGGCCGTGCGCACACGGTTGTCACTCCAGGGTTCCTGGTCGACACGCATACGAACCACAAAACAGTTGGCGGTGGCCACACTCTGGATCTGCAGATCTGGGTTGTCTTTCAGTGCCAGGAAGTCGCTGGGTCGCGGTTTGAAGAGGGTATCGAGCTGGCCGCCCTGGATCGCTGCGACGGCGACGGAGGCATCTTTGTCGACGCTGACGAAGACAATTTCGTCCAGATAGGGGAGCGGGCTGCCGTCTTCGCCCATCTGCCAGTAGTCGGTGCGTGCTTTAAAGGAGGCGCGTTCGCCTTCCAGGTATTCGACCAGCGTGAAGGCGCCGGTACCGACCGGCTGTTTCACCCAATCTCCCTGGAAGCTGCGGTGCAAGATAGAAGCTGGGTAATGGAAAAGGTGTTCGGGCACGCCGATATTGGCGGCAGCCAGGTTGAGACGTATCGTATAGTCATCGACTTTTTCGACACTGTTCATGCCATCCAGATAGGAGAGCAGGCCGAGCATCGAAGAGCCGACTTCGGGGTCGAGCCACTGGCTGAAGCTGTAGAGCACGTCGTCCGCAGTCAGGTCGTCGCCGTTGTTAAATTTGATGCCTTGCCGCAGCTTGAGGGTCCAGGTTTTCACATCGTCGCTGGCTTCCCAGCTTTCGAGCAAAGAGGGGCGTGTGATGTTGTCCGGGCCGGTTTCGGTCAGGTATTCGTTGACCAGCCGAATTG
>JAPLGY010000379.1 GCA_026389955.1 Caldilinea sp.
CCCAGTTCATGGGCGAGCAGGTGCCTGTGCCCCCCGTCGCGCAATGCCCACAACGAAAGAACCACCCCCGCATTCGCCGTGGTGATGTCATACGCCACCCCAGAAGGCCTCGAGCCGTTTTGCCGCTTCACCTCCCGCACAACAAAAATGTCGATCGTCGACGGGGCGTTCGCCGCAGCAATCAGCACATTCCACGCCGTGACGCTGTCGGTAAATTCTTCGATTCTCCGCCACTCATCGACATACTCCACCACAATCCCTCCCCCACTCTCTTCCGCCTGCACCGCAAGGATGGCCTGCTCCCGCCAGACCTCACAAGCACCGGCAACCTGCCTGGCACACAGACCCGGCAGTTCCCCCTGTTCGTCCTCAGTCGCTGCAAACAGGCAGACAAAACGAATGCGAAGCCGGCGGATGAGCATTTCAGGGGCGCCTGCTGCACACGGGCTGACCGGACGCGTGCAAAGCCGGTAGAACACTTCCCCCTCGACAACCGTGTCCGGGCTGTCGTCGGGCAGCGCATCATCGACTGAGGCAAACGTAAGCTCCAGCGCATCGTTGAATGTGATGGTCCGGGCCAGATTCTCCAACCCGCGATCGAGGTTCGCCCCCTCGTCGTCCGTAAGAAAAAGCTTGACCGACAGCCCGACAGTCCGGTCATCCCCAAAAACCTGCTCCCAGACCAGCTCGCCGCGCATGGACACCACAGGCGGAATGAAAGCATCCGTTTCCCCCCCGCTCCCCCGCTGTTCGCCAGTGGGCACTGCTTCCACCGGCCCTGCTATCGTGACACGGCCAAAAGGGTCCTCCGGACCCACCCACCCAGCCAATGCGATGCGTGCAATCTCCTCCAACACAAAGGTGCCCGTCTCGTCCCGCCGGCCACGCAGCAGGATTTCGCCAGAATACTCCATCCAAAATTCACCGTCGTTGATCTTGGCAAAACCGCTCGACTGCGCAATCCAAAGGCCACTTGCGTTCTCATTGCTGTTCATGCCATGCCTCTCCTTGGTCTTTGAAAAGCCTGCACAACTCTCGATCCACTTTCCTCCGCCAGCGTCAGTCCCCGGCAGAGACTGGAATTTGCACAAACGGATTCAAACTGCCGTTCCTGTGCTCAAGCACATAGCAGTCCCCTCGGTCTCCAGCCAACGGCAAGGTCAGGTCAAGAAACCAACCGCCCGGCTCGCCACGAACTGCAGCGCCAGGAGGCCAGCTGCGGAAGGTTTCAGCCACACACGTCTTGTTTCCATCCAACGTCCCCTGATACAGAAACAGGGACTTTGCACCAACCGGCGGGCTGCCGCCGCACAGGTGCACGCGGTATACACCGCCGCCTCGCACCGAGAAATAGCCGGTTTCTCCCTCAAAAGGTTTCGTGCTGAACTCACGCGTCACTGGGGTGGGCGAGCTTGCCGTGACGTAGGTGATCGTGTAGTCGGAACCCGCAGCGGCGCAGGTCGCTTCCCAAAACGCCGCCTGCACAGGCTCTCCACCGACGCTGACCGTTCTGGTGGGCAGCGGCGTGGCCACACCGCCGCTGCGGGCCAGCGTAAAGGTCACCGCTTCGGTGACACCACAGGCACCCAAGAGACGCTCACCGCCGGCAAAGATGCTGCCGCCCAGCGCCCAGATCGTCCCGTTGGGTGCCTCGGAGCCGATGCTGATCTCCTCGCCGTCAGCGCACAGCAACTCGTCGCCAGGAAACCCCCCGCCAAAGTCGACTGCCTCCCCCAATGCCCCGATCGGCCTGGCCGGCGAACAGACAAACGGGGCGCAGGCTGCCTCCCCCTCGACGGCAGCCGGCAGACTCGGCAGCCAAAGCCCGCGACCGGCGTAGATCGTGTCGTCGGGCAGGCAGTTTGCCTGGCGAATCGACGCCACCGACGCGCCCACCCCGGCTGCCAGGGTCGACAAGGTGTCGCCGGGCTGAACCACAAAAACCACCCACCCTGTCGGCGCAGCACAGCGTGTCGGTTCGGGCGTCTGCGTTGCCGTCGGGGGCGGCGCCACCGGCAACAAAAGCGTCTGGCCTACATAGATGGTGGTCTCTGCCAGGCAGTTTGCCTGCATCAACGCAGACACACTTGCGCCGCTGGCCACCTCCAGCCGCGAAAGCGTGTCGCCCTCCGCCACGGTGTACCGGACCCAGCCCGCCGGCGCCGGACAGCCGGTTGCTGTGGCCGTCACCGAGAGGGTGGCTGTGGCTGTCACCGAGAGAGTGGCCGAAAGCACCAGGGTGGGGGGAAGCGCTGTGCCCGCAGGCGTCCAGGTCGCTGCAGCAGCCTGGGCAGCCGTTGCCGGCGCAGGCCGTGCCGTCGGAACCGGCGCAGAGGTGGGCTCTGAATCGCCGCACCCCCCCAGCAGCAGCACAAGGCACACCCCAAGTCTGCGCAGGCACCGCACAACGGTCGAATCGTTCATCCTTGTTCCTCCTCCCCCACACAAAACCGCTCCATCTCTTCCTGGGATGTGCGCCAGCTTTCAAGCTTTGCCGCCGGAACGACAGATGTTCCGCTGCGCTGCCTGCTGCCTTTCGCCAGCGCAGCCGCATACCCTTTTGCCGCAGCACAAAAATCACCCAGCTCCTTGTCGGCGGCCGCAACGCAGCCCCAGGCTTCAGCCACCGTGTGAATATCCTGCTGCACCCCCGCCTGTTCCAGAAGATCGACCGTCCGCTGACAATTGTGCCGCATCGCCCCCCAATCGCTGCGGAACTCTGCCAACTGCCCCAGATAGCCGTAGGCAAGCGCTGCAATCGGTCTGAGCCCCGCATCCTCACCGGCCGCCAACAGCCCGGTCACCGCCTCAAAGTGCGCCTCAGCCTCGGCTGCCGACCAGCCAGGCAAGCGGGCACGCGCCCCCAGCCAGTGCGCAATGCCAAAACCCAGCGCCGCTTTGGCCGGAACCCAGGCAGAAGCAGGCTGGTCGGCAGCCCCCAGCGCCAGCGAAAAAGCCTGGGTTGCCGTCACCAAAAGACCCGGGTGGACGCCCATCAGCTCGACCCCCAGCTGGTCGTAGAGCTTGGCCTGTTCCAGCGCCACAATGCCCAGCCCAAGATAGGCCCGGCTGTAATCCGGCTTGTGCCCCACAGCGTCCCGAAACGCCCGCTCAGCCTCAGCCAGCGTGTCCCCACGCGCCGGGTCGGACGGCAAGGCCTGGCGCAACCTGGCAGCCCCCAGCAGCATCTCCGCCACAGCCAGCCCGGCAGCATCTTGTTCCTCCTCGTTCTGCCTGACCGACCGATCAAAATGGTAGGCAGCCTCCTCGTATTTTTCCTGAAAATAAAAGCCCAGCCCCGCAATCGTCTGCCCCAGCACAGCCAGCCGAGCACTCAGCATGCGATCGATCTGCCCCAAGTCTTCGTTGGTCAGCGTGTGGCAGTCCAACTGGGGCGGCAGATCAAACACGATCGGCGCTCCCAGTTGGTTGGGACCCGCCAATTCGCTGCCATACTCAAAACCACGCACGGCCTCCGGCACATAGAAGGCCGGCTGAACCGTGTAGCGAGAGGCCGAGACCGTTATCACACCATAGACCACAACCGTCGCCCCAACCTGCTCCGCCAGCCGCAGCACCACCTTCGCATCGACTACCCCGATCGCAGCAGGCCCGCGGAAATCCGTGATGATCTCCTCCTGCCGCACCCCGGCCGGCTGGAGCAGGGTCTCCTCGAAGAGCCGATTGACCCGCTCGGCCACGCAGCGCTCTTGGCTGCCCCCCCCCACAACCGGAAACTCAGCCAGAGCCAGGTTGAAGGCACCAAACTCAGACATCGGCACGGGCGGTTCTGGCGGCATGGCACGCCACCCGTAAACAGCAAACAGAAGAAAAACAACTACACCCGCAGCGGCCAGCAGCCAGCGCAGCCAATCCACCGGGTCCCGTCGGCTGCTCTCATACGCAAGCGCCGCATCCAGCAGCGGCTGGCGCTGTTCGTCGTAATGCCCCGCAGCCACTGCTGCAACCTGGCCGACTTTGCCCTCACGGGCCGCCTGCGTCAACACCGCCGTCCACACCTGCACCGGCGCACCCCTGAAATCAATCTGTGCACTGTCCAGTTCAGCGTCGTCCGCCACCATGCGAATGCTGTCGGACTCCACAAACAGACCGACCAGAATGCCGCGCAATTGGCTGAACGCCTGCCTTCGGGTCAGGCGTCGGGTGGAATCAGTCATCAGACATCCCAATGCGTTGAGGAGGCAGCGGATACACAAGTCCCGTACGTGAAACGGAGAAGCGCCGTTCACCTGCCAAGTATAGTCGAACCTGACAACGGACGCAACACAAATGGATCTGCTCCCAGCAGAGGACAAGGATGTCGTAGGTGGAATGACCGAGCAGGCGGCTGTCAGCCGAGCGCCCGGCACGAACGCCGGACAATCAACGACGTGCTCAAGTGGTAGGTGACCGGCTGACTTTCCACACCGTTGAGGCCAACCCGCCGACGCCGCATCAGATCGACCGCCAGACGAGCCATTTCATCGACCGCAATCCCCACCGCGGTGATCGGCGGGTTCCAGGCCGTCAACCACTCGGTGTCGTTGTAGCCGATCACCGAAATGTCGTCGGGGATGCGCACCCCTGCCTGGCCGATCATCATCAGCGCCCCCATCGAAATACGGTTGCTGCCCGCAATCAGCGCAGTCGGGCGTCGCGACAGCGCCAGCAGCTCTGTCGTCGCCTGCTCGCCGTGCCGCCGGATCGTCCCCTCGACGCCTCGCAATCGGACGCGGGGCTGTGGAGAGACGCCGACGAGCGGT
>JAPLGY010000548.1 GCA_026389955.1 Caldilinea sp.
GGCCGGGGTGTTTTTCTTTGACCTTGCCCAGCAGATCCAGGCCAGAGCCGCCAGGCATCCGAATGTCGCTCACCAAGACCTGGGGGCCCTGGTTGTCGGGGTCGTCTTCCGAAACGTCTTGCAGCGCCGCCAGCACTTCGCGGGGGTTGGTAAAGCTGCGGGTCGGCAGGTCTTCGCGCAGCAGCGCCTTCTCCAGAACGAAGCGGATGGACTGGTCATCGTCCACGATCCAAATCGGCTTCATGTGTCGCGTTACCTCGTTGTTGCGCTGTCTCTGCGCGTTTGTTTAGGGCAACGGAATCAGCAGTTTGAAATCCGTCCTGCCCGGCACACTCTCACACTCGATCAGGCCATGGTGTTGCTGAACAAAGGTTTGCGCCAACGTCAGTCCCAGGCCAGAGCCGCCTTCCCTGCCCGACACCAGCGGGTAAAAAATGCGGTCCTTGATCGAGTCAGGTACGCCTGGCCCGTTGTCGATGACATGCAATTCCAATGCCAGTCGGTAGCGTTGTTTGCCGAATGTCACTTGGCGGGCAATCCGGGTGCGAAAGACCAGCTGGGCATCGCTCGCGGCGATGCGGTCGGACAAGGCCTGACAGGCATTGTGCGCAATGTTCAACACCGCTTGAATCAGCTGCTCCCGGTCACCGCGAAAGTCAGGGATAGAGATGTCGTAATCGCGCGCCACCTTGAGACCGCGCGGGAACTCGGCCACGATCAGCGATCGCACCCGCTCACACACCTCGTGGATGTTGACGTCGCCCACCACGTGCGGCCGGCGGTGTGGCGCCAGCAGGCGGTCCACCAGCGTCTGAAGGCGGTCGGCCTCGTGGATGATGACCTGGGTGTACTCCTTCAGGTCCTTGCCCTCGATCTCCATCTCCAGCAGCTGCGCTGCGCCACGGATGCCGCCGAGCGGGTTTTTGATTTCGTGCGCCAGGTTGCGGATCAGTTCCTTGTTGGCTTGCGCCTGGTCGATCAGCCGTTCTTCGCGGTCCTGTTTGGCTTGCTGCTCCAGTGGCAGCAGCTCGATGATGATCTCGCCCGGGCGCTCTGTCTGGGCCACGATCACGTGCACCGGCAGGGGGTCGTGGGTCAGGCGTTTGAGCCATGCGTCGTAACGCAGCGCGGCAAACTCGTTGCTCCCCGCGCCCTGCAGCGCGTTTTGCAACACGTGGGGTTCAGTGAAGCAGTCAAAAAAACGCGCGCCCTCGATGGTGCGACGGGAGGTTCCCAGAGCGTCTTCCAACGCGGCGTTGGCGAACAGCACCATGCCGTCGCCACGCACGACCGCCACCAGCGTGGCGAGCAGGTCAAAGGGCTGAAATCGGGAAACGGGCAGGGGCGCTTTTTTCAATTGGTTTTCGTACCGGGCGGGGCAAGGCGACCAAGTTCGCGGCGCAGGCTGGCAATGTCGTTTTCGCCGCGTGCGATGCTGGATTCCAGTTGGCTTACCCGGTCGAGGTATTTCTGGTGGTTCCGATGTTCCGGGCCGATTTTTTCCGGCTCACCGCTGTTGTATTCCTTCACCAACTCGGCCTGCCGGGTTTCGGCGCGGCGCAATTCGGCCTCCAGGATGGCGCGCGAATCGGCGTCGCGGGCGCGTTGTTCGTTGGTGTCAACCCGTGGCGCTAAGCCAGCACGGGTTGAACCGGGGCTGCCCGCCTGGGGGCGGGTCCCCTGAATGATGGTGTCGTTGCCGCCCTCCACCGTTTTGCAGCCACGTTGCTTCGCCACCGCAGCGTTGTTGGTGTACTCGTTGCCACAGCGGTATATCTTGTCTTGCGCCATGCTGGGCAAGGTGCTTGCGGCGGAGATAAAGAAGATCAGCAGTGCACTTTTCATGGGTGAACGTTGGGTTGGGGCAATGTGAGCGATGGGGCAGTATCTCGCAATCGCACCATGCTGACAAAATCCCTGCAAATACGCCAGCCTCAGCAACCTGGCCAGCCGCAAAAACAAAAGACGGCCACAGCCGTCTTTCGTCTCGTGAGCCTGGCAGGGCTTACAGGCTGTAGTACATGTCGAACTCGACCGGGTGGGTCGTCATGCGGAAACGGGTGACTTCCTGCATCTTGAGTTCAATGTAGGCGTCGATGAACGAGTCGGTGAACACACCGCCTTTGGTCAAGAAGCCACGGCCCTTGTCGAGGTAGTCGAGCGCCTGGTCGAGGCTGTGGCACACGGTTGGCACCAGCGCGTCTTCTTCCGGCGGCAGATGGTACAGATCCTTGGTCGCGGCTTCGCCGGGGTGAATCTTGTTTTCCACGCCATCCAGACCAGCCATCATCAGGGCCGAGAAGCCAAGGTACGGGTTCATCAGTGGATCGGGGAAACGCGCTTCGATGCGGCGACCCTTGGGGTTGGCCACTTAAGGAATGCGGATCGAGGCCGAGCG
>JAPLGY010000585.1 GCA_026389955.1 Caldilinea sp.
GCGCAACTGGACAGCCTGAAACGCCTCGGTCAGCCGTTCACGGGCGCGCGTCCTGGCCTCTAGGGGGGCGGCCATGGGAAACGTGGCCGGGCCCAGCAGTCGGGCTGTTTGAAACACGCTGCATTGGGGCTGTGCAGAGCAAGAAAGGCAGGGCAACCAGATCGATTCTGTCTGAGCGCCGCCATAAAGCTGGTCGATGAGTCGATTCAAAAAAGTGGTTTCGATCTGTTTGCCGTCGTGGCTCAGACTGCCGACGAGAGAACGCTGGTTGAGATTGACAAAGCGTACATACGATTCCTGGCCGACCGTCTCTTTCTGGAGCAGCCTGTACAACAATTCGGTCAGGGGGGTGGCCCGTCCCCTACGGCGCTCCACCCCTTCGATCCACTCGAAGAGGCGGCCATCGTTGATGGCCAGGAGGGACACCCGCTTTTCAGCGGGGGGGCCCTGCTGGAAAGGCTCCAGAAACTCGTCCAAGATCTGATCGGCGGACTGCCCACGCCATGCGGCGGAGCCATCCAGGTTCATGTTCACCAGGGTTCCATCGGCCAGTGTGTGGTTCAGAACACGGTTGGCGGACGGGTAGCTGCCAAAACCCAGCTCTGCGGCCAGATGCTGGAGCAGGGCTGTTTTTCCGTCGCCGGCGTTGCCACAGAGGATGACCAGCTGGACACGTTGGGAGCGGATGTCGCTGAGCAGCAGCTCTTCCAGATCAGTTTTGACATAGGTTGAGGCTGCAAAATCGGTGTCGAGCCCGCGTGTTTCGCTGTTGCCCCAGCGCGAACCGGGATATGACTGCAGAATAGGCAGCAGCCATTTGATTTGCTGTGCGCTCAAAACAGGGGGCATCTCGGTGGGGTAGGGCGATTCTGCCGGTGCGGCAGGGGGCTGCGCGTCCGTGGCGGGGAGGGTCTCTGCTGCACTGCGGCAGGGAGGGGGGGATAGAAGAGCGGCCAGCGCTTCGTGGGTGCCGGCAAAACGTTGGTCTGCCTGCGGATGGGTGGCCCGGTTTAGAAAAGCGGCCAGGGTGGGGAACTCGGCGTGATCGATGCCCTCCCAGTTCAACCCGCGTGCTTTGTCCAACTGACCTGCATAGTCGAACGGCTTTTTGTCGAAGACAACGTGAAAAAAACTGGCTGCCAGCGCGTAGAGATCATCAGAACAGCCGGCGGGCTGGCCCTGCTGATAGGAGGGGGACTGGTAGAGCAGGGTACCGGGTCCTGGTGCCGGCTCCTTGATCCGATGGACAAAATCATAGTCGGTCAAAACGAGCGAATCCCCCTCCACGATCAAATTGCGTGGGCTGACATCGCCATGCAGCAAGCCATTGCGGTGCAAAACTTCGAGTGCTGTGCAGACAACGGTCAGCCAGCGCAGCGCAAGGGCTTCGGTGGAAGGAGCCTGCTGGTCTTCGGCCAGCAGGGCAAACACCCCTGTGTAGTCGGCCAGAGGCACTCCTGAAATCCACGTCATCAGCGCAGCAAAGCTGTTTTCCTGCCATTCGCTGGCGACCTCATGGATGAGGGACAG
>JAPLGY010000093.1 GCA_026389955.1 Caldilinea sp.
ACCGGAATGCCACGCGAGTTGGCCTCCTCCAGCAGCGGAATCGCAGCCTGCGTGTCCAGGGCAGCAAAACAGATGGCAGCCGGATTCTTCGCCAGTGCTGCCTCCAACATCTCGATCTGCTTGTCCACCTCAGACTCGGTGGCCGGGCCCTCAAAGGTGATGTCGACGTTGTAGTCGGCAGCAGCCTGGTCAGAACCCAACTTCACCGCCTGCCAGAACTGGTGCTGGAAGCCCTTGGAGATGACTGGAATATACGGCTTCGCCGCTGCAGCCTCTTCCGCCGGCGCAGCCTCAGTCGCAGCAGCTTCCTCAGCAGCCGGCGCAGCTGCCGGCGCTGCCACGCATGCGCTGACCAGAGACGTGATCAGCAGCAAACCCAGCAACACCATCACCATACGATAGTTCTTCATGGAGGTTCTCCTTTGAACAAAATGTATTGACCAACTCCTTGTGGAGTTGACGACGTGGTCCAGACACATCGGCCAGGCCTTTCCCTTGCAGCGTTTGCCGCACATCAAAAACCAGGCAGATGTGTTCCAACTTTTATCTTACACGCTGCTTTCTACTCTAATCGATCGTGGCATCCCTGTCAACTTGCCAGCCAAAAAAGAGAATGGGGACGAAGACAATGGGGACGCAACGTACAACCAGCGCACTCACTCCATCACGATGCAGACCTTCCCGCTCAACCCGGCATCTGCCACCCGATACGCTTCCGCAGCCTCGTCAAGCCCAAAACGATGCGAGACAATGATCTCCGGCTTGAGATCCCAGGCAACCAACTTTTCAACCAGATCCTCCATGTGCCCCAGACTGGTCACCCAGGAACCGTAGATCGTGATCTGGTTGTGGATGATGGTCTGGCTCACGTCGAAATCGACCCGGTTGCCTTCTCCGACCATCACACAACGCCCCCACCGCCGGGTACCCTGCAACGCCAGCAGACGCCCCTGCGGAGAACCCGAACAGTCGATCGCCACCTCACAGCCAACCCCGGCACTCAACGCCTTGATCTGATCAAGTGCATCGGCAGCCCCCGCCCACACCGCATGGTCGATCGCCCCGACCTGACGGCTGAATTCGAGCCGAGTGTCGGCAATGTCCACCCCAATCACACAGGTTGCCCCCATCTTCTTGGCGATCAACCCTGCCGCCATGCCAACCGGCCCCATGCCAGTGACCAGCACACGCTCCTGCCCCGAAACTCCCACCCGGTTGAGCGCTTCATAGACGGTGCCAAACCCACAGGCAACCAGGGCACCGTCCACGTAACTCAAAGAGTCCGGCAGCGCAATGCAGGTGCCCTCTTCAGCCACCAGATAGTCAGCATGGCCGCCATCCCGCTGCCACCCATACGCAGCCCGCTGCTCCGAGGTGCACGAAATCATGTAGCCCTCCCGACAGTCATGGCAGACCCCACAGCCGCTGATGTGGTAGAGAATCACCCGATCCCCCACCTTGAACCGTTTGCAACCAGGGCCCGCCGCCACAATCTGACCGCACGGCTCATGGCCGGCGATCACATTTTGATAGCCCTCTGGCCCATGCCCCAGGTGCTCTCGGTAGATGGCACGGATATCGCTGCCGCAGATCGACGACGCCTTCATCTTGACCAACACCTGGCCATGCCCAGGCTCAGGCACGGCAAATTCTTTGAACTCCACCCTGCGGCCGCCAGGCAACAACACACCGCGCATTTTCATCGTTGGTTCCCTCTCTTCTCGTCCCCCCATCCCTACAGGACGGTTATGATTGGACAATGACACCCGCTTCATCCCAGAGATCGCGCCAGTCCTGGCCCGGCCTCCACAGAAAAACTTGCCCCTTGATCAGCCGACAGTTGCGGTCCAGAGCCGCGATCGCCTGCATCTCCGCCGCAGAGAGCGGGTCGGACACAACCCCTTGTAGATTGGCCAGGTAGTTGCGCCGGTTTGTCGAAAAGGGGATCGGCGTCTGCCCACGCTGCACAGCCCACTTGACACAGATGACTGCCGGGTGCACCCCGTGTCTGCGAGCTATCTCCACCACCACCGGGTCTTCGATATCAACCGAATCTTCGGGCGTACGGTCTCGGTCAGGCCGGGCCGGCGAACCGATCGGGCTGTAGCCGATGGGCTCGATCCCGTGGCGGCGCACGTAGTCGAAGAGCTCGGGCTGCTGAAAATGGGGGTGCAGCTCCATTTCATTGGCCGCCGGCTGGATACGCGCCTCCTGCAGCAGCAGCTCCAGCTTGGGAATCGTCATGTTGGAGGTGCCGATGTGGCGCACCAATCCCTGGTCGACCAGCTTTTCCAGCTGGCGCCAGGTTTGCATAAACCGGGCATGGCTGTAGGGTCGGGCGTGCAGATCGCGCGAAGAGACGTCGACACCCGGCGCATGGTGGTTGGGAAACGGCCAGTGGACCAGGTACAGATCCAGATACTCCAGCTGCAAAGCACGCAGTGACTGCAAAAAAGCCGGAATGACCTCCGCTTCAGCGTGTTTGTCGTTCCACAATTTGGAGGTGATCCACAGATCCTCACGCCGTACCCCCCCTGCCATCACCTGCTGCAGCACCGGCCCGATCAGAGGCTCGTTGCCATACACGGCGGCGCAGTCAAAATGACGATAGCCGACCGCTGCCGCACCCGCAACGGCTGCAGCTACCGCTTCCCCAGAAACACTGTCTGAACCAAAAGTCCCCAACCCAATCGCCGGCATCGACATGCCCGTGAACAACAACCGCTGTGGAACGCGCCGCGGGTCCACCCCGTCCACCGCAGGCTG
>JAPLGY010000229.1:0-1139 GCA_026389955.1 Caldilinea sp.
CTTGGCCACCAAAAAAAGATGGGAGGCCCGCCGTTGAATTTTGCTGGTGAGCCTTTGGATCAATTTTTCGTTGTGTTGAATCCAGCGCAATCGCAAGAGCAGCGGGTGCTGGCTGCCAAAATAGCCAAGCAGATACCAGGTATAGTCAGCCAGCGTGTTGCTGACCACCGCGGTAAAAAAGACCAGGTCAAAGCGCAGAATGCCAGCCCCTGCCATTGCCCCAGCGGTCATGGTGATCGCAGGACCCTCGATAAAGATCAACACAAAAAGAATCACGTAGCTCCACACGCCGAGATCCGGCAGCGTGGCCGTGTGGAGTGCACTCCAGATCTGTTCGATGAGTTCCATTCAACCGTTTGCCCACTGCTGACATCACTTCGTCAGGAAGCTGAATTTTAGCGTACCCGAACGGCTCGTATACCGTACTTTGTGTGGCCCCTGGGTCCCATGTGAGAAACCAAAGGACTTTGCAACCTGTTCAGAAAACAGTATAATCGACTTTGCTTGCTTTTTGAAAGATAACCCGGAGGAGCGAACCGTGATTACACCATTGCAGATGCGTCACGAGGGCAGTTTCGCCGGCGATTTTGCCGGCGTCAACGCCGACGAGAAAGATCCCCTCAAAGCGTATCCACGCATGATCCACATGCATCGGTGGGACGATCTCTCGCTGCGCTGGATGCTGGACCCGCGCATCAACCGCGCCTTGACAGCCTTGTTGGGGCGTGAACCGTATGCTGTCCAGACGATGCTCTATTTCAAGCCGGCGGGGGCGCGCGGGCAGGCGCTGCATCAAGACAACTACTATTTGCGTGTGCAACCGGGCACCTGCATCGCCGCCTGGCTGGCCTTGGACGACTGCGACGAAGAGAATGGCTGTATGCAGGTGGTGGTGGGCAGCCACGCGTGGCCGGTGCTGTGTACGGTCGGTGCTGACCTGAACCAGAGTTTTACCGATGTGACCGTGCCGCTGCCCACCGACGCCGATGTGCGCCCTGTGTTGATGAAGGCCGGCGATGTGCTCTTTTTCAACGGGCAACTGGTGCATGGCAGCTACCCCAATACGAGCAAGGACCGCTTCCGCCGCTCACTGATCGGCCACTACATCGAAGGGGATGCCCAGCAGGTGGGGCGCTGGT
>JAPLGY010000229.1:1183-5890 GCA_026389955.1 Caldilinea sp.
GGATGGATGGGAGCCCTGTCGAGCTGGAGGAGAGCTCGGGCAGCACCCAGTGCGGTGTCTGGGTCGAGCGAGACGGCAGCCCCGTGATCGAAATGGCTGGGGTCAACGTGGTGGATCACACCATCCACGACTGAAACGTCAGATCTGCCCTAAGCGCGCTGCCCCTCCTCGGCACTGTCGAGGAGGGGCAGCGAGGCCTGAACGTCGAGGGCGAGACCTTCGGCGACGGTGGGATGGTAGTAGGCGGCGGCAGCGATCATGGCCGCATTGTCTGTGCAAAAAACCAGCGGCGGGATGTAGAGTGGAATCCCCAGCGCTGCCAGCCGTTCGCTGGCCTGGTGGCGCAGCCTCTGGTTGGCGCTGACTCCCCCACAAAGACAGACCTGCTCTGCGCCGACGGCCAATGCGGCGGCGGCAGTCTTTTCGACCAGTACATCGACCACTGCCTGTTGAAATGAAGCCGCCAGATCGCTGCGCAGCTGGGAAGCGCGCAGATCGTGGCCCGCCGCACCTAGCTGTGTCACGAGATTGAGCACGGCCGTTTTCAACCCAGAAAAGCTGAAATCGAAGCGGTGGCTGGGGGGATGGCGCAGCGCACGCGGCAGGGCAAAGGCAGCTGGGTCACCCTGGCCGGCCGCCTCCTGGATGGCAGGCCCTCCCGGAAACCCCAGGTCGAGCAGGCGCGCAACTTTGTCGAACGCTTCGCCGGCGGCATCGTCGAGGGTCCCTCCCAGGCGCCGGTAGCGACCATGGCCGCGCATCTCGATGAGCTCGGTGTGGCCGCCTGAGACGATCAGCACGACGCTGGGAAAGCGGCTGGCCGGACGCTGCGGGCCATCCAGCCAGTTGGAATAGATGTGCCCTTCCAAATGGTTGACCGCAAGTAGAGGTTTGTGTGCGGCAAAAGCCAGTCCTTTGGCTGCATTGACACCGACGAGAAGGCTGCCAGATAGCCCTGGCCCACAGGTGACAGCCACTGCGTCCAACGCTGCTGCAGGGATAGCGGCAGTTGCCAATGCCTCAGCAATGACCGGTTGGATCGCCAGCACGTGCTGGCGGCTGGCCAGTTCAGGAAAAACACCGCCAAACCGACGGTGCAGCTCGATCTGGGTCGCCACGACATTGGCATGGACGATGTGGCCATCTTCGACCACCGCAGCTGCAGTCTCGTCACAGCTGGTTTCAATTGCCAGGATTTTGGTCATCGAATTCCCCGATGGCTCCCTTTTCAGGCGACCAGAGGGGCCAGGAAGGCGTAGGCCAGACGCAGCCCACGCAAGGCCAGCTCAGGAGTCTCGCTCCAGACCGGGTCCTCATGTTCGACGCTGAGAACGCCCTCGTACCCAATTTGCACCAGCGCATCCAGATAACGGTACCAGTTGACTGCTCCGTAGCCGGGCAGGCGGTAGCGCCACCAGTCGGCCTCCGCGGTGGCTGCCAGCTGGCGGCCATAGATCCCATACCGGTTTCGCCCCTTCTCGAGGATTTCGGTGTCCTTGGCATGGGCATGCACAATGCGGTCACCAAAATCGTAGATCGGCTGAAGATATTCGATGCCTTGCCAGTAAAAATGAGAAGGGTCGTAGCAGAGGCCGATGGCCGGTGAGGGAACCGCAGTGAACATGGCGTCCCACATCTCTGGGGTGGTCGCCAGCATTGTGCCCCCACGCGGCCAGTTTTCAAACGCAAATTTTACACCCTTGGTTTCGGCATGGGCGGCCAGCGGGGTGAAGAGCTGGCTGAAAAGGGCAATGTTGTCGTCCCCGTTGTAGCCAGGGGCACGGCCGATGACCGTGGTGATCGTTGGAATCTGAAAACGAGCGCAGCTCTCGATCGCCGCCGTCGCACGGCGGACAATCTCTTCCTGAACCGCCACGTCCGGGCTTAGATCTGGCAAATGGAGGGCGCCGGCGCTGTGGATGTGCAGCCCATGTTGACGCACGATCGCCGCTGCGTCGGGGACGGTGAGTGGCATGTCGATGGCTGTATAGCCGAGCAGGGCAACCTGCTCGACAAAACTGGCAAATTCGATTTGGTGCAGGCCGTGGTTGCTTTGAAAACAGCCGAGTTGCATAAGCGTGCTCCTTTGGGTGAAGGGATACTTCAGAAAAAGATTACAACGATCCTGGCCCCTTATTGTAACAGCAAGGGAAGTCACGGGCGCGATCGCAGCGGCGGTGTGTGGACGGATGTATCTTTGGCGGCCAGAGCAGATTGCAAAATTTTTCTGATGTGGCTATGATCAGGCGGACGAATGTACAAAAAGCAAGATGGAGAGGACCAGCAAGGAGAGCGGACGATGCGCAGCCGTCGATTGCGTGTGCTTGTGTTGCTTGGACTGATGTTGTTGTTGATGGGCAATGTTCCTGCCCCATACTATGCTTGCCAGGGCAAGTCGGCAGGGGATCCCTGCAGCTACGGTTACGGTTCCTCCTGCATGGGGCCCAATGGCATCTGCCAGTTGTCCGATGCGTTTGCCGACAACCCCAGCACCGTCGATCTCAACGAACAGCTGGTTTGCCAGAGCCGTTGAACCGGTCTGGTGGTTGGCCATGCAGCTGTGGGCGCTGGGGGTGACGTTGCTGGTGGAAGGAGGGGGGATGGCTGCGGCCACCTGGGGGGTGCCAGGCTGGCGCGCACGCAGGTGGCGCGCGGTCTGGCTTGCGCTGGCCCTCAATCTGGTCAGCCACACGGTCTTTTGGTTTTTGCTGCCAGGGCTGCCGGTGGCGCCGCCGTGGAAAGTCCCGGTAGGGGAAGGGGCTGTCGTGTTGCTGGAAGGGGGAGTCTACGCGGCCTGCCTGGCGCGGCCGCGCTGGAGTGGCTGGGGAATCAGCCTGGGGCTGAATCTGGCTTCCTGGGGGCTGGCCAGTCAGCTTTGGTTTTGGCTGCTCTGAGAGAAGGCAGTTAACTCAGGAGTGCCGGTAGGAAACCGCCTACGAAGGCATCGCCCAGCCCGATCGTCGTCGCGTTGGTTTGTTCTACGGCAGCGACGGGCACACAGCAGACCTGTTGGCCGAGTCGCCGGTGAAGCGCTTCGGCAAAGTGGACTCCGGCGGGAAGGGGTGTGCGCTGTTCGATGGTGCGATATGCTTCCACCCCAAAATCGTCGCCGTAGCAAAAGCGTGTGGTTGCCATGGTCACGCCGCCTTTGAGAGCAGCGGTCAGAGCAGGGCTGTTGTGGCCGTAGGCGATCGCCCAGTACATCGAATGCACCACCAGTGTGGGGACCGGGATCAGGCGATGCAGGTCGGCGAGTGCCTGGGCCATCTGTTCCACATCCAACAGGTCGAGTGAACGCCCCAGATGGGCCTGCAGCTCATCCTCGTTCAAGCTGAAAATTGTGATCTGGCTGGCCAGTGCTGCCAGAATTCGCTGGCTGAACGCCGGGTTGTAGAATGCAGCGTCTTCGTAGAAGACCGCTGCGGTTTTGGGCAAGCTGCGCAGGATGCGGTGCAGCGAATCCAGGCGCTCCTGGAGCATGGTAGATGATGCGATTGGCCCGGCTGCTGCGCAGGGTGAACCCGTTGGCCTGGATCTGGGTTCCTGGGTCGAACTGCACGATCAGATGAGGGTAGGCTGTATCCTGGGAGTTGCTGCAGACGTAGGGGCTTTGGGGGGGGATCAGCCGGCGGACATGGTCGTTGAGGGTGACCAGGTGGAGGGCTGGGGTATACCCGAGCTTATGCATAGCGATCGCTGCGCGCACCGAGGTACCGCCGAGGGTAATTTTGTTGGTGAAACGGCTGGCAAACTGCTCGATGAGCGGCGAGGAATCGACAAAGCGTTCTCCTCCTTTGCCAGACTGCAAGAACTGTAAAATGGAGAGAATCAGATCCCGTTCGCACCCGATCGGCTGCGGGTGCAGCAGTTCTTCTGGCTGGATCGCGTATTGGGCGACCAACCCTTCGATCACCTGCGAATCCCAGACAATTTCATAGTCGATGTTGTCGCCGAGCCCTAGAGCGATTTTTGCTGGCATCGTGCTTTCCTTGTCTTGGCGCTGCCCAGCCTTCCGGGCGGAAGGCTGGGCGTGCTGTGGTTGGGTCGGGCGTCAGCGCTGCTTTTCAGGGGAGGGGCCGCCGATAGAGATCTGCTTTGCCTACGGCGTCGAAGAGCTGGATTTTGTAGCGGGCCACCTCTTTCATGGCGGCAATGCAGGGCGGGTAGATCGAATTGGGCTCGCGCAGGACTGGGTCCGCCAGGATTTGGCGGCATTTTTGATAGAACGCGTCTTTGATGTCGCTGGAAATATTGATCTTGTTGATGCCCAGCTTGACGGCAGCGGCAATTTCATTCTCTGGGTTGGCCGAGCCGCCGTGGAGCACGAGGGGGATGTCGACGCGCGCTGCGATTTCTTGGAGCAGGGCCAGCTTGAGCTCCGGTTTTTTGTTTTTGGGGTAGATGCCATGTGAGGTGCCGATCGCCACAGCCAGGGTGTCGACCTGGGTCGACTCGACAAAGATGACCACGTCGTCCGGGTTGGTGTAGATGATCTCTTCCGAGCCAGCCTCCGCTTCGGGGCCGGTGGTGCCGATCGTGCCCAGCTCTCCTTCGACGGAGACATTGACTGCATGGGCCAGCTCGACGACCTGGCGGCTGATCGCGATGTTGTCGGCCAGCGGCAGCGTGGAAGCATCGATCATGACCGAGGTAAAGCCACACTGGATCGCTTCCATGATCTGGCCCAAAGAAGAGCCATGGTCAAGG
>JAPLGY010000241.1 GCA_026389955.1 Caldilinea sp.
AATTTGGCAGTCGCTGTGGTGGGTGTTGCGGCGGTCAACCACGACGTCCATGCGGTAGATATGGGTCCAGGCCCAGCGTTTGCGTCCACCCCAGGGGCGCAAGGGGATCTGGATTTTGAGTTCGGTGTCGGCGACAATGAAGCGGCGGGTGGAGAGCAGCAGATCGCCGTAGAGGAAAAGCGCGCCCCAGGCGACAAAAGTCCAGGCCGTGGCCTCGGCAAAAAAGGTGTGGGTCAGGCCAGCCACAAAGGCGGCCAGCCCGCCGGCCACCATGCTGATTCCCATGGCCATGTTGCGGGTTTCGCCGCCAAAGACGATTTCATGTTGGGGGGGCGGCAGCTCTGCTGCGCCGGACAGGGTCGTTTCTGTTGCGTCTGCCATTGTTCGGTCCCCTCAGGTACACACCGGGTTGGGTACAGATCTCCAGAAAAACAGGCTTTTCCGAAAACAGAGCTCAGACAATTTGCCTGGGCTATTTTGCTCAGTATAGCGGGCAAAGCGCGCTACAGCCAAATTTCGGGG
This sequence comes from Caldilinea sp., assembly GCA_026389955.1. The sequence goes on from JAPLGY010000241.1 coordinate 523, forward strand.
GACCAGGGGGACAATCTGCTAAGCCCATTGGTCGAAAATTAAGCATTTTCAGGAATTGTCAAGTCAATTTTGCATCAAAAACCTTAAAGATTTAGAGCGAATCAGTTTTGTAACCTGTTCTGGCCCCCTGGGCATTCTGCTTTACCGGACGGAGTCGAGCGGTGCACCGCTACCAGCGTCTCGTCATCGCCGGCTGGCGTCACCACGCCGTGACGCTGCTCTCTCTGAGGTTGGCGCTGCCGGGCGGTGTGCTGACCGCTGCGCTCCTGCGGTGGGGCGTTGGGCGCATCGAGATGGCGGCGCGTCCATTCTCTGCGCAATCTGCGGATCAATTCTGAGTTTGTTTGAACAGATATTCCGAAGTAGAATGCGCTGTTACTGGCCTTCTCGACTGTGGGGCGGCTGGCATCGCAGAGTGTAAGGAGAAGAGCAGGATGGCGACGATGACCCTGCGTGAGCAGTTGTACAGACAACTCGACAAGTTGCCCGACGATGTCGTAGCGCAAATCGCAGATTTTACGCTCTTTGTCATGGCAAGAAAGCAGATTTCTGCCAACTACGCGGAATGGAGTCATGGTCAGTGGGAATATTTCGGGCTTGAACAACTCTTTCGCGAAGATGATGAGGTCACATACGCCCTAGATGAAGCCGAAGAAATCTATCAACCATGAGTCCTGGAGACGTCGTTCTCATTCGTTTTCCCCAGACTGATTTACAGATCGGGAAGCTGCGTCCTGCCCTGGTTGTTGCAATTGCCCCTGGTCGTTATGCAGACGTGTTGCTTGCGTTGATATCCTCGCGCACGCATCAGGCCGTTCCAGAATTTGATGAACTCATCGATCCGTCCGAGGCTGACTATGCTGCAACAGGTTTGAAGGTTCGCTCTGTGATCCGCCTGGCGCGGTTGGCCAGCGTGAATATCATCTCAATCAATGCCCGTCTGGACAGAATTTCCCCCGATCGTTTGCAACAGGTGACGAACCGAATGGCTGCGTGGTTGGCGTCTGGTAATTAAGTTGACGGTTCGTCGTGAATCTCCGAGTTTCTGATTGTGCAGATTGCGCAACCGACGGCGCAAGACAGGACATTGGCTGCGGCGTTGAGGGGCGCGATTGGGAAGTTCTGCCAGACACGATTGCAAGCACTTGAAGATGAAAAGTAACTGAAAGGATAGCTTGCCTTCGCCGATTGGTCGAAAATTAAGCATTTCACAGAAATGTCAATCTGCTAGGCGGTAAATCGGTAGCCGCGCCCGCGCACCGTGGTCAGAAAACGCGGGCTGGCCGGGTCAGGCTCGATTTTCTGGCGCAGGCGGCTGATCAGCTTTTCAATGCGGGCATCGTCGACCTCATCGATGTAGCTCTCCCCCCATACGTGGGTCACGATCTGGTACTTGTCGATAATTTTGTTGCAGTTTTGGTAAAGCAGCTGGATCAGCTTGTACTCGAGTGCGGTCAAAGGTTCGGCGGGGGTGCCGTTGACGATCACCTGGCCGCTGGCACTGTCCAGCCGCAAAGCCGCAGCTTCTGGGGCCAGGGGGCTGTTCTGTTGGTGCACATACTCGGCCAGCAGACGGCAAAAAAATTGCAGTCGCCCTTCTACCCGGCTGAGCAGATGGCGGCGCAACAAGGTCTCGATCACAGCCAGTTCGGGCTGGTGGTCGGCGACCGGCAGCGCGCTCAGCTCCATTTGTTCGGCTGCGCTGCAGTCATTCCAGATTTTGGCGCATTCCTGCTGCAGATAGTCGTCGGCGAGCAGTTGGGCAGCGGTGCGGTGGTGGAACTGCCAGCGTTCGAGCGGTGCGACCGGCAGCGGCCGGGCCGCGTCCAGCGCAGCATGCAACAGACGGCAGATGCCTTCCACCATGCGTGGGTGGCCTCCACTCCACTGATAGACAAAGTCCAGATCCGCCTGGAGGAACTCTGCCTCGTAGGCGGTCATATAGCGGCGAATCTGCTGTTCGGTGTCCGAGCGGGTGAGCGGGGCCAGATACCAACTGCGGTGGCTGAAGAGCTCGGCAAATTCCCCGTGGCGCAGATCCTGGTTGAGGGAAGTCAAAGGGCGCCCGTTGGCGGTCAGATAAACGATTTGTGTGTTGTGTCGGTCTTGCAGCGCACGGAGGTTGAGGAAGACCCGGGCGCCGATCGTGCGGAAGGGGTCGTCGAACTCGTCGAAGATCAGCACCAGGCGGCGGGGGCTGGCCTCCAGGGCTGCGGTCAACCCGCGACTGAAGCTGAGCGGGATCTGGAAGTCACTGGAGGGAGAGATCAGCGTGGCATACGCTTCGGCGAGTTCGGGTCGCTCGGCCAGACTGGGGCTGGCTTCCTGGAGGCAGCGCAGCACCAGTTCGCAGAAACCCTGCTCGGTCAAGTCCAGAATTCGGTTGCAGTCGACATAGATGGGCAAGAATTCCAGCGCTGCTTCGCCCAGCTCGCGCACCCAGACATCGGGTTGCGCGAGCAGACGCAGCAGCGCCGATTTGCCGATGTTGCTCATCCCGATCACTTCGACGCACTGCATGGCGTACAGGTAGCGCAGCAGATGCTCGACATCGTAGCGGCGCATGTAATCGCCGTTGAGCAGACGCAGGGTCAGGGGCATAGGGGGTCAGCGGTTCATGGCAGTGTCGAAGGCATCGCGCAGCCCATCGCCCAGAAAGGTGAAGCCCAGCATGGTCACGGCGATGGCGAGGGTAGGAAAGACCCCCAGATGCCAGTAGACACGCATATAAGAGAGGGCATTGCCGACCATCTTTCCCCAGCTGGGGATGGGGTCGTTGATGCCCAGGCCCAGGAAAGAGAGGCCTGCCTCGGCAAAGATCGCTACAGGGATGCCGATGGTGACGGCGACGATGAGCGGGGCGATGCTGTTGGGCAGAAGGTGATAGAGTGCGATGCGTGCGCCAGAGGCACCGACCGTGCGTGCGGCCAGCACAAAATCTCGCTCGCGCAGCGAAAGCAGTTGTGCGCGCAGCAGCCGGCAGGAATCGAGCCAGGCGACCCCTCCCAGGGCGAGGATGACATTGGCCAGCCCGCCGCCGAAGACGGAGATCAACAACAAGGCCAGCATCAGGGCCGGCACCGCCGTAAAGACCTCGACCAGCCGCATAATTGCATAGTCGACGGGCCCGCCGGAAAGGCCCGCCAGCAGGCCGAGCGGCACGCCGATGAGCAGCGCCAGCACCATGACCCCCAAGCCAACGGAGAGGGAGATGCGTGTGCCGTGCACGATGCGCGAGTAGACATCGCGGCCCACCTCGTCGGTGCCCATCCAGTGTTGGCCGCTGGGGAACTGCAGCGCCCGGGCTGGGTCGGCGGCGTCGTAGGCGTAGGGTGCAATCTGATCGGCCCCCACTGCCAGCGTCAACAGAAGCGCCACCATCGCCAGCCCGACCAGGGCCAGGCGGTTGCGGGCAAAACGGCGGGCGGCATCGCCGAGCAGTGTGCGTTGGGCGGCTGCAGGAGGGGGACGTCTCATGATTTTTTCCCTTCCAGCCGCACTCGGGGGTCCACCAGGGTGTAGAGGAGGTCCGTGACCAGATAGACCAGCGACCAGAGCACGGCGACCAGCAGCAGCAACGCCATGATCATCGGGTAATCGCGCCCCAGAATGCTCGACACAAAAAACTTGCCCAGCCCCGGCACCCGGAAGATGCTTTCAATAAAAATGGTGCCCGTGATCAGATTGGGGATCTGGGGGGCCAGGATGGTCAGCAGGGGAATCATGGCGTTGCGCAGCGTGTGGCGCAGCAGAATCTGGCGGTCCGACAGCCCTTTGGAGCGGGCGGTGCGCACGTAGTCTGAGCGCCCGACCTCCAGAATGCTGGTGCGGGTGTAGCGTGCGGTGAGCGCCAGCGGGGCCAAGGCCAGCGCGGTCACAGGCATGATGTAGTGGTACCACTCTCCCCAGCCCCCGGTCGGCAGCCATTTGAGCTGGACGGCCAGGAGCAGCACGAGCCAGACAGCGACGACAAAATTGGGGACAGTCAGCCCCAGCGTCGCTGTGGCAGAGGCAAGATAGTCGACCCAACTGTTCTGGCGGGCTGCCGCCAGGATCCCCAGCAGCAACCCGACGGGCAGGGCGACAAGCAGGGCGGCCAGCCCCAGAGAAGCGCTGACCGGCCAGGTGCGGGCGATCAGCCCGGCCACGCTCTCGGTCGGGCTTTGAAAAGGCACCCCAAAGTCCCCGCGCAACACGTTGCCCATGTAGAGCAGATACTGCTCGACCAGCGGCCGATCAAGCCCATACTTGCGCAGATAGTTGGCCTTGGCTTCTGCGGTCAACGGCACTTTGTCTTCGTTGTAGGGGCCGCCAGGGATCGCATGCATGAGCAGAAAGATCACGACGCTGACAATCCAAAAGACGATCACGATGCCGGCCAGCCGGCTAAACAGATAGCGAGCCATTCGATCTTTGACCTGACTGCTGTGCGCCGCCGGGTGCGGCGGCGCACAGCACAAAAGAGGCGGACAGCCGAGTTAGTCGGGTGCCTGCCGGTAATTGCTGACCTCGTTGGAGATGTAGACCCCGGAGAGCAGGTCGCTGAAGCTGGAAAAACCGGGCCAGTGCCAGGCGGAAACGCCGTTGGCATCCGGTTCCAACGCCGGCCCCTTGAGATAGGGTTTGATCAGATCGCCGGGGGTCTGGTGGTAGGTGAAGACAAAGGCAGCGTCGTTGACCAGGATCGTCTCGGCCTCCTGGAACATCCGGACGCGCTCTGCCGGGTCGCCGGTGAAGCTCGACGCCTCGCGCACCAGGCTGTCATACTCGGCATTGCTCCACGGGTGGCGCCCGCCGGAGAGGAAGACGCCGAGCATGTTGCTCGGGTCGAGGTAGTCCATGCCGTAGGAGATCAGGGTAAACTGGACGCCGGTCGGTTTGGC
>JAPLGY010000001.1 GCA_026389955.1 Caldilinea sp.
CGGTTTCTTGTAGCCGTCACTGGACGGTGGTTTGCCACTGTTGCTGCTGTTCTTGGTCAATTGGTTTTCCAGCGCCTCGATCCGCACCGTCAGCGCTTGGATGGTCTGCTGTTGCTGCTGGACGACGCCGACCCAGTTTTCCGCCAGCTCAGCAATCAAGGCGACGACTGCCTCTTCGCCTTGAACGTAGGCAATATGGATCTCTTCGCGACCAGGTAGGCGTAACGGTTCCATGGCCCTATTCTGACCGATGTGTACAATTTTGTCAACCGCAATTCAACAGATTTCTATGCCTGAGCAGTTACCTTTAGCTATAGATTTTTTCTGCTCACCATATTTTGCCGCAAGTCACTAACGCAAGTTCACTCAGCCATCATTCCGTTAACATGTAGTACAATGATGCCAGCATTGAGTGATAGCGGCTGGCATCGGCCGACCACACCCTGGCAGCCGGTGCGCAGCATCGCCGGCGCCAGATAGCTGACCCGAGACCGGCAAAAGTTGTCTCGCCGCAAGATATTGCCGTCGGCGCAGTCACACCTGATTCGCTTTCAATCCATAGGTCAACCGGAAGAAGCGGTCTTTCGAGAGAATCATGGTTTCTACAGACAGCCCCTACTACAGCATGTCTTTTACTTCCGGCGCGCTGCTAAGCCACGAGTCAATCACGGTTGCCAAGATCTTCAGCGAACTCGCCGATTGGGGTGCCGTTCGAGATAGGGTTGTTGCGGGCAATCGCTTGCAGATGCGAACCCGCAACGCCTCACAGCGAATCTGCCGCGAGGTGACTTCGCGACTGAAACAACTCACGACCCCCGAACTGGAGATCGTCCTTGACGGATCGCAGCAAGAACAAAGCCAGGTACTCTGGCTGGCCGTCTGCAAGCGATATCGCTTCATCTACGATTTTGCTGTGGAGACGATGCGCGAGAAATTTTTGCACCTTGACCTTCATCTGACCTACGAAGACTATACTGTCTTCTTCAACGGCAGAGCCGAGTGGCATACCGAGGTAGCGCGAGTGACATCAGCGACACGCGACAAGCAACTACAAATCGTGTTCAAGATGATGCGTGAGGCAGGGTTGCTCTCCGGCGACCAACGGATCCTACCCGCCTTGCTTTCGGCCCGCCTGGTGGATGCAATTCGGGGCGACGATCCTGCGCACTTTGCCGTATTTCCGGTCACGGAACTGGATGTGATGCAATGGACCCAATGATCGGCGATGTCGGCAGCCTGACAACACAGGAACGCTTTGCCCACCTGCTGAAACTGATCAGCAGCGAGCGCTTCCTGAAAATGCAAGGGCTGGGCAACGAGGTGCCAGTCTTTATCTGCCCGTATCCGGCCAACGAAGCAGTCGCGATGGCGAAGATGGAGCGCCAACTCGCCAATCGATTGGAGCAGCAGGGGGTGCGGGTCCTGGTCGTCAATCTCTACGACCTGTCGATTGAGCTGCTGCAGCAGCGCGGAATCTGGGAACGGCTGCTCCAGAGAGAACCCACTGTGTCCAAAGAGGAATTAAAGGAACTGCTGCAAGGTGTGTTGGACCCGGAGCAGCACGTCGTTCCCGCAATCGCAGCAAAGATGCGCGTGCGCGACTTCGATGTGCTGTTTATCAGTGGTGTGGGCGAAGTCTTTCCGTATATTCGCTCGCACAATGTTCTGAACAACCTGCAGAGCAGCGCCAAAGATCGGCCGACCGTCATGTTTTTTCCGGGCACCTATACGCAGTCTCTGGAGACTGGCGCTTCGCTCGATCTCTTTGGGCGGTTGCACGATGACAAGTATTATCGGGCTTTCAACATTTTCCATGTCGAGGTGCACCCCCTATGACGATGTCCGCCATTTTTGCCAAGTCAATCAATCGTCCCATCGAAGGCGTCATCAAGGCCGATGACGAGGCCAGCCTGCGCATTGAGGTTGAGGAATATGTGCTGACCAATGAGGTCGCCAAACAGCTGGAGGAATTCCTTGCTGCCTACACCCGCTATGTTGGCACGAATGGCGTGTGGATCTCAGGCTTTTTTGGCTCTGGCAAGTCGCATTTACTCAAGATGCTGGCTCTTCTGCTCGAAAACCGCAGGATCGATGGCCGGCCGGTGCTCGATCTGTTTCTTGAAAAGTGTGGAGACAACGAAATTTTGCGCGGTGATCTCAAGCGAGCGGCCGCCATTCCGGCCAAGAGCATCCTCTTCAACATCGACCAGAAGGCGGATGTGATCAGCAAGACACAGATCGACGCGCTGTTGGCTGTGTTCGTCAAGGTCTTCGACGAGATGTGCGGCTACTACGGCAAGCAGGGGCACGTTGCCCAATTCGAGCGGGACCTGGACGACCGTGGGCACTACGCGGCTTTCAAGCAGGCGTACCGCGCCATCTCTGGCCTTGCCTGGGAAACAGGACGCGAACAGGCGCTGCTTGAAGGGCACAACATCGCCGCCGCCTATGCCGAAGCCACTGGCACCGCGCCGGCCAACGCTGCGGGCATCCTGGACAAATACCGTGCCCAGTACAAGATGTCCATCGAGGATTTCGCTGGCCAGGTCGACGCCTATATCCAGCGCCAGGGCAACGACTTTCGTCTCAACTTTTTTGTGGACGAGATCGGCCAGTATATTGCCGACAACGTCAAACTGATGACCAACCTGCAAACCATTGCCGAGAGCCTTGCCACCAAGAGTCGTGGGCGGGCCTGGCTCGTGGTCACAGCGCAAGAGGACATGAACCAAGTCATCGGCGAAATGAGCAGCCAGAAAGGGAACGACTTTACCAAGATTCAGGCGCGCTTTGCCCTGCGCATGAAGCTGACCAGCGCCGATGTGGCCGAAGTGATCCGGAGACGCCTGCTGCTCAAAAACGACGAGGGCATCGACCGCCTGACCGACGTCTATGTCCGGGAGCACAATAATTTCAAGACCCTCTTTGATTTTGCCGACGGGTCGCAGAGTTATCGCAATTTTCGCGACCGCGACGAGTTTATTCACACCTACCCGTTCATGCCCTACCAGTTTGCGCTCTTCCAATCTGCGATCCGCAACCTATCGCAGCACAACGCCTTTGAAGGCCGCCATCGCTCGGTGGGCGAACGCTCCATGTTGGCAGTCTTTCAGCAAGTGGCCATCCAGGTGGGCGAACGACCGGTGGGTGAACTGGCGACCTTCAACCTGATGTTTGAAGGCATCCGCAGCGCCCTGAAGGCGCAGACCCAGAGTTCCATTCTGACCGCCGAACGCCATCTGGACAACCCTTTTGCTGTCCGGGTGCTGAAGGCGCTTTTTCTGGTGAAGTATGTGCGCGAGTTCAAGGCCACGCTGCGCAACCTGACTGTGCTGATGCTGCCCAGCTTCGACGTTGACTTGCCGGCGCTGCGCGCCCGTCTGGAAGAGGCGCTCAATCTGCTTGAACAGCAGACCTATGTCCAGCGCCACGGGGAACTGTACGAATACCTCACCAACGAGGAGAAGGATGTCCAGGAGGAGATCAAGAACACCGAGATTGCGACCGACGCTGTGACCGACGAAC
>JAPLGY010000647.1 GCA_026389955.1 Caldilinea sp.
CCCGACTGCTACCCGACCCCTGCCAGTTTCGCAGAGGCCTTTGCCCAGTTTGCCGCCCGGCTTCAGCCCGGCGGGGTGCTCGTGGCCTGTGTCGACGACGACGGCGTCCGCCAGCTGATGGCAAAAGCGCCGACCAGTCTCCGCTGGCTGACCTACGGCCTGGCGGAGGAGGCCGCCGTGCGCGGCGTCGATCCGCAGGTCGCAGCCGGGGCAGCAGCCGATGTACGCTGGCCCGGCGTGCTGCAAGGGCAACTGGTGCTGGCCGTGCCAGGAGTCCACAATCTGCGCAACGCGCTGGCCGCGACGGCAGTGGCGATCTACTGCCAGGTCGACGGGAAAAATGCCCTGCAGACGCTGCGAACCTACAGCGGGGCAGCTCGACGCTTCGAACACAAAGGCCAGGCGGGCGGGGTGGTGGTCATCGACGACTACGCCCACCACCCGACTGAAATTGCTGCGACACTGGCAGCCGCCCGACGCTGCTACCCCCAGCAGCGGATCTGGGCAATTTTTCAGCCCCATACATTCAGCCGGACACGCCAGCTCCTGCCACAGCTGACAGAGAGCTTTGCCGACGCCGATCGGGTGCTGGTCACAGACATCTACGCTGCACGCGAGCACGACGACGGCAGCGTGCATGCCCGCCAGCTGGTGGCAGCCTGCTCTCACCCGCACATCGACTATGTCGGTGGGCGAGAACAGGCTGTGGCCTGGCTGGCCGACGCCGTCTCCCCAGGAGATGTGGTCGTCACACTGGGGGCCGGCGACAGCGACCAGATCGGCGAATGGCTGTTGGCAGCCTTGGAAAACACAACCCCGGCAGAAAGAGGAACGCATGCAGACAGCGCAGTTTGACCCGCAGGTCCTGGCCCCCTACGGTGTGTCCGTCCAGCAGCAGGTTCTGCTGGCACCGTATACAACCCTGAAAGTGGGTGGGCCGGCGACCTGTTTTGCCGAGGTCAGAACAGTCGGACAGCTGATCCGGCTGGTGCGCTGGGCACGCGCGGCCGAGCTGCCCTACCTGCTCCTGGGAGGAGGCAGCAACGTGCTGGTCAGCGACGCCGGTGTGGAGGGGCTGGTCATCTACAACTGCTGCCGGCAGACCCGCATCGACGCTGCACCCTGCTGCGTGTTTGGCGACGACGAACGCCCGTTTGTCTTTGCAGAGAGCGGCAGCAGCATGGCCGGGCTGGCCAGACGAGCGATCGCCGCAGGGCTGACCGGGCTGGAATGGGCGGTCAGCCTGCCGGGCACGGTCGGGGGTGCCGTGGTCAACAACGCCGGCGCCTACGGCGGCGCCGTCAGCGACAACCTCTACAACGCCCTGATCCTGGGGGAGGAGGACGAGATCGCCGAAGTGCCCGCTGCCCAGCTGGCCTACGGCTATCGGAGAAGCCGCCTCAAACAGAGCGGAGAGCGCCGGCAGGCAGGGTGGATCCTGCAGCCCGGCTTTGGCCCGGTTGTGCTCAGCGCCAACTTTCGGCTGGCCACCGGCCACGACGCCGGAATCCGGGCCCAGGCAGAACACAATCTCCAGCACCGACGCCAGTCGCAGCCGGTCGAGCCCAGCCTGGGCAGCACCTTTGTCAACCCGCCCGGAGACTTCGCCGGTCGGCTGATCGAAGCCGCCGGGCTGAAGGAGGCCCGCTGCGGCGGCGTTCAGGTCAGCCGGCAGCACGCCAACTTTCTGATCAACCCCGGTGGCGTGGGCAGCGCCCGGGCAGCCGACGTGCTGGCTCTGATTCAGACAATTCGACAGGAGGTTGCAGCCAGGACAGGAATCTGGCTGGAGCCGGAAGTGCAGCTGGTCGGCAGCTGGGAGATCGCATGATGACGCAGCAGGTCAGGTATCGGGTCGGCGTCCTGTTCGGAGGGCGCAGCAGCGAGCATGCCGTTTCGCTGGCCAGCGCCCGCACGGTGATGCACGCGCTGCGCCAGGCTGGCCACGAGGTGATCCCCATCGGGATCAGCCCGACAGGCCAGTGGCTGCTCCAGCCAGATGGCTGGCTGCGGCTGGCCGCTGGCGAATCGCGTCCCCTGCCCCACGAGACGACACAGAACCGCTGGATGCCCCCAACACTGCCGCCGCTCGATGTGATCTTTCCCGTGCTGCACGGCCCCTACGGCGAAGACGGCACAGTACAGGGGCTGTTGGAAATGGCCGGCCTCCCCTATGTGGGATCAGGGGTGCTGGCCAGCGCAGCAGCCATGGACAAGGCCATCGCACGGCGGCTGTTTGCCGGCGATGGCCTGCCCCAGGTGCGCTACAGGGTCGTCCGACAACAGGAATGGCAAGCCGCCCCGACAGCGGTTCTCCAGCGCATCGAAAAAGAGCTGGACTATCCGCTCTTTCTTAAACCGGCCAACATGGGAAGCAGCGTCGGAGTCAGCAAGGTGGTCAGCCGAACCCAGCTGGAGCCAGCCGTATGGACAGCCTTGCGCTATGACCGCAAGGTGCTGGTAGAAGAAGCCGTGCCCGCCGCCCGCGAGATCGAAGTCAGTGTGCTGGGCAACGAACAGCCAGCGGCCAGCGTCGCCGGCGAAATCGTGCCCGCCAACGAATTTTATGACTACTCTGCCAAATACGAAAGCGCAGACAGCCAGCTGCTGATCCCTGCCCGGCTGGAGGAGGCACAGCAGCAGCTGGTGCAAGAGTACGCAGTGCGCGCTTTTCAGGCCTTGGACTGTGAAGGCCTGGCGCGCGTTGACTTTCTGCTGGACGGACAGAGCGGCCAGATCTATCTGAACGAGGTGAACACCCTCCCGGGATTCACCCAGATCAGCATGTATCCCAAGCTGTGGGAAGCCAGCGGGCTGAGTTGCGCCATGCTGGTCCACCGGCTGCTGGAGCTGGCGATGGAACGTTTTCAGGCCCGACAGGCACTCAGCACAGGTCGGTGAAGGGCAACAAGGGCAGATGAGCGGAAGCGCCAAAAAACGGCAGACGAAAACGCAGACGCCTTCCTCCAGAACGACGCAACGTGCGGCGTCTGCCAGGTCGCAGGCGGCGTCTGCCCGGCGGCGGGTCGCCGAACGACGCCGCCAACAGCTGCACCGACAGATGCGCCGGTTCGAGGCGTTGCTGCCAGCCCTGACCACGCTCCGCATGCCCAATCTCTGGGCGGTGCCGAGAAAAATCCTGCACAGACGCCTGGTCTGGGCTGCGCTGGCTGCTGCGGTGGCGCTGGGTGGATTGGTGAGCTGGACAGCCCTCGACGAACGCTGGTATATTTACCGTGAAGATATCCAGTTCAACAGCCTGACCTACCTGGATGCCGAAGAACTCTGGCGCCGCGCCGAGATCGACGGTTGGCAGGTTTTTTGGGTCGACAGCGATGCAGTGGCACAGCGTCTGCGGGAGAACCCCTATGTGGCCGATGTGCAGGTACAGGTGGCGCCCCTCGCCAACAAAGTCACCGTGGAGGTGACCGAAGTGCGCCCGCTGGCGCTGTGGGTCACCGACCAAGGGGAGCTTTGGCTGCGCGAGGATGGAAGGGCACTGGCGCCGCTGGGACCTTCCCCGCCTGATCTGCTGCAGATTCTGGATACTGCGGCCGAGGCAACGCTGGCCGGCGCGGAAAGAGGGACAGCGATCGACCCGGCGGTTCTGCGCAGCGCACAGGCGCTGGCCCGCCAGTTCCCCGGTGTCTCGCCGCTGCGCTACAACCGTCTGGTTGGGCTCAATTTTCGTCTGCCCAACTCGACCTACTGGGTCTACTGGGGCGTCGACGAAAACGTCGAGCAAAAACTGGAGAACCTGGATGCAGCTGAAAAGCTGCTGGCCAGCGGACAGGCGACCGGCACAGTGATCGATGTGCGACAGAGACGGCTCTACATCAAATGAATCGGCTGAACCATCGGCAGCCATCGCCCGAGTCAGTGGCAGGATGAATCGGAAAAGGCGCAGGACGAGGAGCGGAAAGATGCAAGAATACATCTGTGCAATCGATATCGGGACGACCAAAATCTGTGTGTTGACCGCGCAGGTGACCTATGACGGGCTGGGGCAGCTGTCACTGCACCTGCTGGGCGAAGGAGTGGCACCCAGCCGTGGAATCCGGCGCGGGGTGGTGGTCGATGTGCCCGAGGCGACCGCAGCGATCGGGGAGGCGATTCAAAAATGTGAGCAGGACGCCGGCCGCCCGATCCTGAGCGCCTATGTCGGGATCGCGGGCAGCCACATCAGCACACGCAACAGCCGAGGGGTCAGCCCGGTCGACCGCCGCAGCGGTGTCACCAGCGCCGACATGCAGCGGGCGCTGGAGGGCGCACGGGCAGTCGTGCTGCCGGAAAACCAGGCCGTCATCCATACCCTGGCACGCACCTGGACGGTCGATGGCGAGACCGAAGTGCAGCAGCCGATCGGGATGAACGCACATCGGCTCGAGGTGGACGCACACATCGTCACAGGCAGCAGCACCGCCATCCACAACCTGGTCCAATGTGTAGGGGCCCATGGGATCGACATCGATGAGCTGGTGCTGGAACCTCTGGCCGCCAACGAGGCGGTGCTGCGGCCAGAGGAGCGGCGCATGGGGGTGGCCGTGGTCGACATGGGCGGCGGTACGTCAGACCTGGCCCTCTTTCTCGACAGCGCGCTGACGCACACAGCCATCCTGGACATGGGCGGCAACCATCTGACCAACGATGTCGCCGTGGGGCTGCGCTGCTCCTTTGAAACCGCCGAGGAGATCAAGCTGCGCTACGGTTCGTTGCTCCCGGAACGCGTTGCCCCCGACGAGACGGTCTGGGCCAGCGTCTTCGGTGAAAAAGCAGAGCGCAGTTTCAGCCGCCGTTTCATCTGCGACGTTCTGGAAGCCCGGGCGGCAGAGATGATCGAGACCCTTGCCGAAAAACTGACAGAAAACGGGTGGATCGACCGGCTCCCAGCAGGGGTCGTGCTGACCGGCGGCTGCAGCCAGCTGCCGGGATTTGCCGAGCTCGGACGCAGCACGCTCGGCATGCCCGTGCGGATCGGCGCAGCACAGAACTCGCTGCCGATCGCCGGGCTGACCCGCACACTCCTGACCCCCAGCTATGCAACTTCGGTCGGGCTGCTGCTGTGGGGCTTACACGAAGACGCACGCTCGGTCCATCAACGGTACCAGGCGGACCACGGCAACTCATCCAGACAAAAATGGATGGGCGCAGCCGCCAGATGGCTCAAAACCCTGTTGCCGGACAGGGATTGAGATACATGGTTGCCGCCCCTCTGATCGGTGAAGGCCTGTCCTGGGGGCGGAAAGACGCAAAAAGTGTTGTAAAGGCAATCCATCGCACCATCATCGCAGGCCAGAATGTCTGAACCATCCAAGGAGAACTACATGACCCGCAGCACCAAAGCACAACCGTCGTATGTCGATAACTTTGCCCAGATCAAGGTTGTCGGCGTGGGGGGCGGCGGTCAAAATGCCGTCAACCGCATGATCGAAGAAGGCATCCAAGGCGTCGAATTCATCGCTGTCAACACGGATGCACAGGCATTGATGCTCTCCAGCGCACCCCAGCGGCTGCGCATCGGAGAGAAAATCACCAAGGGGCTGGGCTCGGGCGGCAACCCGGAAATCGGCCTGCGTGCCGCCGAAGAAAGCCGCGAGGAGCTGCGCCAGATGCTCAAAGGCGCCGACATGGTCTTCGTAACCGCCGGGATGGGCGGGGGTACCGGTTCCGGCGCTTCAACGGTCGTGGCCCAGGTCGCGCGCGAGGAGGGAGCCCTGACGATCGGCGTGGTCACGCGCCCCTTTACCTTCGAGGGGACCCAACGCCGACGCAACGCCGAACACTCGATCGAGACGCTGCAGGGCTCTGTCGACACCCTGATCTCCATCCCCAACGACCGGCTCCTGCAAATTGCAGGCAAGTCCGCCAGTGTCAAACAGGCCTTCGGCATGGCAGACGACGTTCTGCGCCAAGGCATCCAAGGGATCAGCGAGCTGATCACCGTCCCAGGCTTGATCAACTTGGACTTCGCCGACGTCAAGACGATCATGCAGGACGGTGGGGCCGCCTTGATGGCGATCGGGCGGGGCACAGGCGAAAACCGGGCGCGCGAGGCAGCCAGCCGGGCGATCGAAAGTGCCCTGTTGGATGTGTCGATCGAAGGAGCCCGCTCGATCATCTTCAACATCAAAGGCGGAGAAGACATGAGCCTCTTCGAGGTCAACGAAGCCGCTGAGGTGATCCGGGCCAGCGCCCACCCCGAATGCAACATCATCTTCGGCGCAGTGGTCGACCCCGAAGTGGGGGGCGAAATCCATCTGACCGTGATTGCAACCGGCTTTGACCGACCCAAACCCCAAGACCAGTTTGACTTCGTCCGCTCTGCCTTTGACGGACAAAACAAGCAGCGGACCGAACGCCGGCCCGCCCGCAATGAACCCGCCCGCAGCGAACCAGCCCGCAGCGAACCAGCCCGCGACCCCAACACAGACTACCAGGTCCGAACCTTTCAACGCGACGACCTGGATATCCCGGCGTTTCTCCGACGCCAACGCCCCAACAACGGGCGCAGCTGAACGTGCACTTCAGCCAGAAAGAAAGCGGCAGGAGGCGTTCAGACGCCTCCTGCCGCCTTTTTTTGAACAGGCTTGCTTGCTCGCAAGCTTAAAATTCTGAGCGATTTAAGCACGCCCCAGTCCCTCTCTCTGGCAACTTGCACGAAACGTCATTTGCCCCCCTTCCCGCCTGTGTGGTATACTGTTTTTTCTTGTACATACAATATGTTGTATGTTTTTTGAGCTAAACACAAAATGTTGTAGGTAATTTTGATGAAATGTCCCTACTGTGACCATCGTGCACACCGTGTTGTTGACACGCGCGAGACCAGTGATTCGATCCGTAGACGGCGGCAGTGTGAACAGTGTGGAAGACGTTTCACGACCTACGAGCATGTAGCGGCCAATTTGTTGGTCGTCAAAAGTGACGGGCGCCGAGAACCGCTGGATCGGCAGAAGATCCTCTCTGG
>JAPLGY010000550.1 GCA_026389955.1 Caldilinea sp.
GTATAGACCCTCTGCGCTTTTATCTGCGGTTCGTATTGCACTGGCTGGCTCACCCCGGCTGGAAATGTCCCTTTGCACGCCTGTCCGCACCGTGGGCAGGCTTTGACCACTGCCTGATGCTCGGTCACTTCCACACGCACCGGCGGCAAATCAAACACCTGGCGCCGTTCACACCTTTGGGCGGGCACATCCGCCAGGCGGTGCTGGCAGTGCAGACAGCTTTCTTCGCCTTCAACACAGGCTCTATGTAGCTCTTCTCGGTCAGGCAGGCGTCACACTTCCATATCTTTATTCTGACCAGCCTGTACGATTTTGACAAACTGTACTTCAGCAGGCCTTTCAGCAGGCTTCTATGCCTGAGCAGTTACTACAAATTGACAATTACGCCACCTTCAACAGATCGCAAACATGCTGTTGCCTCGAATGGATCGAAGAGAGGGTTTCGTCAGTCGCTTAGTGTTGCACTGGTCTGGAATAACAACGCAATGATCTCGCGAAGTTCGTGTTGATATGTGAACCTCCCAAGACTGAGTCTTATAGTTGACGAAGATTCAGCCCTGTTCAGCCCGATCGCGGTCAGTACATGAGAGGGCTCTACCGCCCCAGAAGTGCAGGCCGAGCCAGTACCCAACATCACCTTCGGCATATTCAACAGTAGCGCATCGGCATCTACTCCAGGAAAGGTTAGACTCGACGTGTTCGGCAAACGGTCGGCATCGCGTGCATTGATCCGCAGTCCATCAATTTCTGCAAGCAGCGCTGTCTCCAAAGTGTCACGCAACGCTGTCAGTCTGGCCATTTCATCCGTTAGCTCAGCCTGGGCAATAGCATTCTCTTGTCCGCCGCCGTAGGCCAGCGGCTCTAGTGCGATAGTCCGGGTGCCGCCACGCACATAGAGACAGCCGATACCCTTGGGGCCATAGAGCTTATGCGCGCTGGCGGATAGAAGGTCGACACCCAGGTCATCCACATTGACCGGGATTTTGCCCACGGCTTGGGCCGCATCGCAATGCACAAAGGCACCCATTTCATGCGCCAATGCCGCAATTTCAGCGACTGGCTGAATCGTGCCGATTTCATTGTTGGCGGCCTGTACAGACACAAGCAACGTGCCAGTGTCGATGGCACTGCGCGCTGCTTCGACATCGACTCTCCCGTTGCGATCAACCGGCAGAATCACGACCTCGAATCCATCATCTGCCAGCTTCTTGCAAGGGAGCAGGACCGCTTTGTGTTCGGCGGAGGCCGTCACGATGCGTCTGCGTGTCGATCGCCGTGCCGCACGCGCCAACCCCAGGATCGCAAGATTGTTGCTTTCGGTGGCACCCGCCGTGAAAAAAATCTCGCCAGGTCGCGCCACAATCAACGCAGCGATCTGTTCGCGCGCGTCGGCAACCGCTCGTGCACTCCTTCGACCTTGAATGTGCAGGACATTGGCAGGGTTCCCGTACCACTCGGTAAAGAAGGGCGACATCTTCTCAACCACGCGAGGGTCACAGGGGGTAGTTGCATTGTAGTCGAGATAAATAGGGTCTAGTCTCATTAGCAAAAGGTCAGCGATAATCAATCCGCGGAGATCGAGTAGGTGATTTCAGCCTCATACTGCCGGTATTCAGCATCCAGAGTCTGAAGCTGACTCCAGATATACTGTCGCAGGATTTTTGCCGGGCGAACGCAATAGTATTCAAACTCTGTCTCGGTCGCTTCACCATGCGGAAACATGATCTTCATTAGCCCGCTCGCAATCGCCCGCACTGAGTCTTCATTCCTTTTGAACACTTTCTTGCCCGTCAATTCAACGCGGCGCTGAACCATTTGATCAATATCCAGTTCATTCCGCATCGCTAATAGCGCATCACCAAAAAAGTCAGACTTAAGTCCCACGCTATTCGAAAAACAAGCCCCGCTGAGTTTGCGTATCCGCCATCCCGGAATCAGGGCACGCAGTCGGTCGAGAAACGCTGTTTCCTGCAAAAACTCGGGCAGTTCTTTGACAAGTGGGCTCATGATTGGATTCTGTTGAGCGTCTAGGCCAATGTTTGCTAATAGAACGAGCCCACAATCACTGGCTGTCTGATGCAAACCGCCTCGTGTTAGCTGTCCATTTGCAAGGAATCCTTTCAGACCACCGATAATTTCTTGTGGTTTCTCAAATTTCAGAGTTTGGACCTCGTCCAATACAACTACTGAGTAGCGCGCCAGCAAGCCCCATTGTCCACTCATGTTGTTCACGAAGAGCACGGCAGGCGATACATTGCCACCGCTTATCAACCGGACGCGCGGGCTGATGTTTTCGTAGACATAGCTCTTGCCAGTCCCTTTTGGGGCAAGTTCCATCATGTGCATGTTCTTCTGCACCAATGGCAAAAGTCGACACAACAGCCAAGTCTGTTC
>JAPLGY010000670.1 GCA_026389955.1 Caldilinea sp.
CCAGCAGGAAGGCACCCACCTGCTCATGGAGCGGCCCCAATGCCCAACCCGGCAGTGTAGTTGAGCCCTGGAAAGATCGTGTTGTTGATCTGCGCCGCGCCGATGCCCATCCGGGCTGTGAGAATGTCGGCCAGCACCTGGCGGTAGTCGGTGGTGATCTGCAGCCCGTCGTTGAAACCAAAGGTTTGCAGCCCGGGCCAGTCGCCGTAAATCTGGCCGCCGCGAATGTTGCCCTGGCTGCCAGCGATCAGCAGCACGTTGCCAGCCCCGTGGTCGGTGCCGCCGCTGTCGTTTTGATAAAGGACACGACCAAACTCACTCAGCATGACCACCACAAAGCGTCCGCGCCAGGCCGGGTCAGCGTTCATATCGTCGCAGAAGGCTTTGATGTTGTTGGCCAGGTTGGCGACGAGCCGGCAGTAGCGGGCGTTGCCGTTCCACTCCAGGACCCCTTGGTTGTCGTGCGTATCGTAGCCACCGCCCACATCAAGGGTGGCGACGCGCAGCGGGTTGGCCAGCGACGACTTGGCGATCTGGGCCACTGCTTGCAGCGAACTGCCAAAATGACCGTAGTCGGCGACGTGACTTTCGTCGGTGAGGTAGGCAGCGGCAGGGGTGTAGGGAGTGTCCAGCACCTGGCGCAGCATGTCGTAGTTCTGCAGCGCCGACTGCCCAACCTGCTCGATAAAATCGCCCCCACGTCGATACATCTGCTCCAGCAGCGTGCGCTGTGCTGCCACCAGCGCGGCCGCATCTTCGTGTGCGGTCCACTTGCGCGTCCGCCACTGCGGGCCAAACTGTTGGGTATCCGGAACCGCCACCGCGCTGCGGCCTGTCAGAGAAAAAAGCGAGGGGGAGATCCCCCACTGGGGTGCCACCGCCAAAGCATCGTTCGGCTCCCCCGCTGCGTCGAGATAGCGGGCCAGCCAGCCACCTGGGTTTTGTTTGCCACCCAGATCGACATAAAGCTCGGTATCGAAATGGGAGCCGGTGATGTCTGGAGAACCGCACGCGTCGACGATTGCCAGATCGCCGCGGCGGAAGAGCTCGTAAAAGCCGCCACTGTCCGAGGCATGGCCGTTGGGCACTGCGGCACCGGCTGCCCCCCGTGCGGCGTCGGGGTGGAGGGCAAAGCGACCGTCGAGATCGAGTGCTTTGCGGGCGGCATTGGTGTGGGGGGCTGGGACATGGAGGGTGGGGCGCAGTGTCCCAGAATAGCTCTGGCGATCGGCGCTGCTGGTGTTGAAGGGGATGACCAGGTTCAACCCGTCCAGCCCGCCGCGCACAAAGACCAGGACGAGCAGGTCGCGGTTCACGGGCGGCTGGTCAGGCATAGACCTGGGCGATGAAGAAACCTGCTCTGCGTCGAAGCGCAGGTGGGTGATGCCAAAACCCCGAAGGGCTGCAGCCGCAGCAAAACCGGTGCAGCCCTGTAAAAAAGTGCGGCGAGAAAACAGTGAATTCATTGCTCTATCTTGCCAGAGCCAGGCTGGGTATGTCAAGCGATCAACTGCTGGTAAAGCCGGTGCTGGCGTTCGATGGCAGCCTGGTAGAGGCTGTGTCGCGCAGCGTCGGGGAAGAAGCAGGCCCCGTCGGTGGCAGGAAGCTCGTCCAGGTGGTCGATCGCTCCCAGCGCGTGCAGGGCAAGCAGCGCGCTGCCACGGCTGGTGGCCTCGGCTTCGGCCGAGAGTACGACCGGTCGGCCCAGCACATCGGCAAAGATCTGGCTCCAGGCCGGGGACTGATGCAGCGCGCCGCCGCTGGCGATCAGACGGTAGTCGCTGCCCAGGCCGCTGCCCAGGTCGCCGCACAGCCGCTGCTCGATCAGGGCAAAGCGATAGGCCACGGACTCCAGGGCGGCCCGCAGGATCTCCAGCGGGGTCGTCGCCAAGGTCAGCCCATGCAAGGTTGCCTGGACGTTGCCAGCCCAGTTTGGGCTGCGTTCGCCGGCGAAGAAGGGCAGGACGGTCAGGCCGTGGCTGTCGGCGGGCAGCGCGGCCAGCGCCGCCTCGATCTGGGCTGGATCGCCCAGCGCCAGCGAGCGGCGTGCCCAGGCGTAGACATTGCCTCCTTCGCTGGTGGCCCCTCCGACCAGATGGTGGCTGCGGTCGACCCGGTAGCTCCAGAGCCCGGGTGGCACCGGCGGGGCCTGGCCTGCGGCCAGGATTTTGCGCAGCGCGCCGGTGGTGCCCAAGGTCAGTGCAATGCGGCTGGGCCCGCTGCAGCCGCTGCCCACGTTGGCCGCCGCCCCGTCGCCGAGAGCTGGAAACCAGGGAACCTGGCGCAGCGGCGGCCAGCGGTCGGCGTAGGGGGGGCCAGACCAGCTGGTGGCGGTCCAGCAGACCTCTCCACGAAGCAGCCGAGTAGCTGGCCCGGCAGCATCCAAAGAGACGCAGCTCCAGATATTCGCCGAGGGTGAGCCAGCGCGCCACCTGCTTCCAGAGTTCGGGGCGGGTCCGGCGGTACCAGGCCAGCCGGGCTGGCCAGTAACTGGTGCGCAGCAGGCAGCCGGTGCGCTCGTGTACAGCCTGCTCGTCCAGCGTCGAGCGCAGCAAGAGCGCATCCTCGCCGCTGCGTGTGTCGGCATAGGTCATCAGTGGCGTCAGAGGCTCTCCATAGGCATCCACTGCAACGAGACTGGTCACAAAGGTGTCGACTGCCACCGCTGCGATCTGCGTCGTCAGCGGGCCCGCCTGCTCCAGCGCAGCGTCGACCGCGCGGGCAATCTGCGCCAGCAGCCGGTCGACTTCAAACTCGGCTGCCCCTGGTTGGCTTGCCTGCACGTCGTAGAGGATGCGCTCCCCGATCCCGTCGACCGAGCGTCCGCGGCGGTCATAGAGCAACACCCGCGCCGATGAGGAGCCAGCATCGATCGTCAGTACAAAGGGAGCTTCCGCCTGGTTCCGCAGGAGAGTCGTGGCTGCCATCACAAAAAGCTTTCAAATCACGCCACATAGGTGCTGGCTGTGACATCGCCGCCGGTGCCGGTCCAGTTGGTATGAAAAAATTGTCCGCGCGGCTGGTCGATCCGTTCGTAGGTGTGGGCGCCAAAATAATCGCGCTGGGCTTGCAGCAGATTGGCTGGCAGCGACTCGCGGCGGTAACCGTCGAAAAAAGCCAGCGCACTTGCCATGGCAGGAACGGGAAGGCCGACCTCGACCGCCTTGGCCACCACCCGGCGCCAGGCTGCCTGCGCTGTTTCAACCTGGCTCTGGAAATAGGGGTCGAGCAACAGATTGGTCAGTGCTGGATTGCGGTCGAACGCCTCTTTGATCTTGCCCAGAAAGACCGAGCGGATGATACAGCCGCCGCGCCACATCAGCGCGATCCCGCCGTAGTTCAGCTGCCAGCCATACTCGGCCGCCGCCGCTCGCATCAGCATGTATCCTTGGGTGTAAGAGATGATCTTGGCGGCATACAGTGCCTCGCGCAGGTCGTCGATCCAGGGCCGGACATCCCCCTCGAAACACACAGCCGGGCCCGAGAGCACCTGGGCAGCGGCCACCCGCTCCTCCTTGAGCGCCGACAACGAGCGTGCCATCACAGCCTCGCCGATCAAGGTCAGCGGAACACCCATCTCCAATGCCGAGATGACAGTCCACTTGCCGGTCCCTTTCTGGCCGGCAGCGTCAAGAATCTGGTCGACCAGCGGTTGGCCAGATTCATCGCGAAAGGCCAGAATGTCGCGCGTGATCTCGACCAGATAAGAGTCGAGTTTGCCCTGGTTCCACTCGGCGAAGACCTGGTGCATGGCGGCGGCGTCCAGACCCAGCAAGTCACGCAGCAGGTGATATGACTCGCTGATCAGCTGCATGTCGCCGT
>JAPLGY010000583.1 GCA_026389955.1 Caldilinea sp.
GCTGCTGCGCCAGCTGGCCGCTGAACGCCAGCAAACCCAGCTCCCGTAAAGAGCTGCTGGCTCTGTCCGCTTTCTCCAAAAGCTTGACAGAGCCAGCCCCTCTCGCTGTGCAGAATCGGCTCAGCCCTGATCGAACTCCATCCAGACTTCTCCTTGTCCTTCAGGCACGTTCACGGTAAAGTTCTGGCTGTCTCGCTCCCCGTTCCCATCCAATACCCAGAGAAGATAGGTTCCCGCAACCCGATTGCCCGGAATCTCTCCCAGGCCAATTTTGTACTCGTAGTTGTATTTTCCCAACGTCCCCTGCTGGTCCACCAGAATGCTGCGCATGCCGTCAGAGACCGGCAGTTTTTGTCCGTCCTTTTCCAGCCAGACAAAATAACTGCCCTGTGGCTGGCCGCCGTCGATCCCGCTGTGGATAAAATGGAGCTGCAGCTTGAGCTCGGTGCCCCCGTTCGGCGCAAAACTGGGGCCGCCACGCAGCTTGAATTTACATCCGTCCCCCCCAATCCCTGCGCACGGGTCGGCTGCCGGCGGCGGCTGGGGCGTCGGTTCTGCGGTCGGAGGAAGTGGCGTTGAAGGAGGTGCCTGGGCCACAGGCGCCGGAGCAGGAGGAAGTTCTGCTATCACAGGAACCGCACGATCGTTCTCACGACGGGCCAGTTCGCCAAAAATCCATACCTCCTTGCCGTTGACACAACAGATCTGCCACCAACTGCGCTCCGCGTTGCTGCCCAGAATGGTAAATTCCTGCCCCTGGCTGACCAGGCCCGCCAAACCGTACTGGGTCCCAGGTCCCAACCGCGTGTTGACGTCGTTTTGCTGAACGGTCAACTTGGGAGCCAATTCTGTTGCTGTCGGTTCTGCCGGGGCCGGTTCTGCCGGGGCCGGTTCTGCGGCCACCACTTCCTGCTCTGGGGCCACCAGGATTTCGATCACCTGGGTCGGCGGCACTTCAGCCGCCGCGGTCGCCGCTGGCGCAGCCACTGCCGCAGTCGGTGTAAAGGTCGGCAGCAAAGGACGCGAAGCCGTCGGCAGCGCCTCCGCCGGGCTGTCCCCCGCAAAAAAGCCGCAGCCGCCGATCGAAGCTGCTGCCAATCCCACGGCCAATCCCACGGCCACCTGCGCCAAGACTTTCCTGAGCAGGCTCCCTTTATTCTCCTGTGCCGACAAAACCCCTCGCATCCCGAAAACCTTCATTCTTGTTCCCTCTCTAGGATTCCAAGCGCTGCGGGCAGAGCAGTTGCTGGCTGAAGCACTGCCACCCCATAGCTGCCACCTGCCGACTGTACATTCAGCTTTTCTGGTCTAATCAAATCAAGCCAGTTTTTATCAATCACCATGGTGAGCTCTCTCTTTCAATTCTTTAAGGCAAATGGCAAAGCCATAACTCAAGCAAACTTATACGCGGCGACGCTTACTGGGACGACACCCATTGTGTGGAATTGGTGTTACGTCACGAATAGAAGTGAGGTGAAATCCAGCAGCCTGCAAGCCCCGCAGTGCAGATTCACGCCCCGAACCTGGGCCATAAACCTCAACTTCAAGTGTTTTCATCCCATGTTCCTGAGCTTTTTTTGCAACATCTTCAGCTGCCATTTGTGCGGCAAAAGGTGTTGATTTGCGAGATCCTTTGAACCCCATAACGCCAGATGAAGACCATGCAATCACATT
>JAPLGY010000212.1 GCA_026389955.1 Caldilinea sp.
CTTCTGTGGCCGTTCTGGAACAGGCAACGATCGGGGAAGGGGCCAGCAGCCGCAATGGGGGCATGGCCACGACCGGGCTCAAAGAAGAGACGAGAACGCTCTTCCGCCGCTACGGGGCGGAACTCGGCCAGGCGTTCTGGCAGTGGTCGCTGGCCGCGATCACACATGTCGAACAGACCGTGGCCGAAGAAGAGATCGCCTGTGACTTTGTCCGCTCTGGCCATGTGACCCTCGCCTGCAAACCACAACACTGCGAGCGCTTCGCCGAAGAGGCCCACTGGTTCCAGACAACGCTCAACTACGACGACCTCTGGGTGGTCGACCGCACCCAGCTCCAAACCGAAATCGGCAGCAACCTCTACTACGGCGGTCTGGTCGACCCCAACAGCGCAGCGCTGCACCCGGCCCGCTACGCCTTTGGCCTGGCCCAGGCCGCAACTCGCCGCGGCGCACAGTTGGTCGAAGGAGTGCGTGTACGCTCGCTGGCTCGGATGCGGCTGGGCTTTCGCCTCAACACCAACAAGGGGTCACTGCTGGCTCGCGAAGTGTTGATCGCCACCAACGGCTATACCACGCCGCTGGTCAAGGCCGTCCGCCAAGAAATTTTTCCAGCCGGCAGCTATATCATCGTCACGCAACCCCTGCCCGTTGAACTGCAGCAGAGCCTCAGCCCCCGGGGGCGAATGTTTTTTGACAGCAAACACTTCCTCAACTATTTCCGCCTGACCCCCGACGGCCGAATGCTGTTCGGCGGACGCCATGACCTCTCCACCTCGCTCGACCTCGTCGAAAGCGCCTACAAAATGCAGCGGCGGATGGTCGAAGTCTTCCCGCAATTGGCAGAGATCCCGATCACCCACTCCTGGAACGGCAAACTGGGGCTCACTGTCGACCGCATGCCCCATGCCGGCCGCGTCCAAGGAGTCCATTACGCAGGCGGCTATGCCGGCCATGGCGTCGCAGTCGCCAGCTATCTGGGCAGAGAAATGGGCGAGCTGATCGCTGGCCAGCGTACCTCGACGTTGTTTGCTCAGATTCCCCCTGCCCGTCACCCCTGGGTCCCCTACGACCGGCTGTACCTGCCGCTCGTCTCGAGTTGGTTTCGAGCGCTTGATAGATTGACATAATAAAAATTGGGCCGACCCGAGAGAAATTCAACAAACGATGATAGCCTACGATTTGCACATGCATTCTACGCACAGCCTGGATGGAAACCACACGATCGCCGAGCTGTGCACGCGCGCGCTTCAGCTGGGGCTGAGCCACATCGCAGTGACCGACCATGTCGAGTGGGTTCCGGGCGGGGCCCATCAGCGGCCCGATTTTGACCACTATTTTGCCGAACTTGACGAGTGCAGGAGCCGCTGCGCCGGGCAGGGGCTGCAGCTGCTCAGCGGTCTGGAGCTGGGCAACCCACACGATCACCGTGACGAAGTCGAGGCGCTGCTGGCCCGCTACCCCTTCGACGTGGTGATCGGCTCGATGCACTGGTTGAACGGCGTCAACATCCACTACTCAAGCTGTTTTGACGGACAGGATGTCGATGCGGTCTACGCCGCCTACTTTGGCCAGATCGCCCGGATTGCTGCGGAGATCGACTGTCAGATCATCGCCCATTTCGACCGGATCTTCTGGCCGGGCACTGCACGATTTGGCCCGCCGCAGATCGAGCGGATCGAGCCGGCGGTGCGGGACGCGATGCGCGCCATTGCCGAACATGGACGAATTTTGGAGCTCAACACCCGCTTTGTCACCCACGAACCCAGCTGGAACGACAGCCTCCTGACGGTGCTCCGTTGGTATCGGGAGGAAGGGGGCCGTTTTGTCGCAGTGAATTCGGACGCACACCGGGTGAGTGAGATGGGGCGGTATCGCTCGATTGGAGAAGAACTGGTGCGCTCTGCGGGCTGTCTCCCCGACGCGTCTCTTGCGTTGGCGGTGCCGCAGTAGCGCTCGGGCTTCCTTTGCCAGGGCCGTTTCACGCTGGCGAGATCCCGACGACGCAGTCGCTGCCTTCGTGCAGCGGGCTGTTGACGTAGGTGCTGACCGGGTAGAAGGTCAGGGGCGCTGCGCTTGGCGACTGGAGCAGGGCATGAAGCTCGACCACCTGGGCGGCGGTCGCTTCCTGGCCGCTGCCCAGCCAGGCTGTGTAGTCGGCGGGAGAGACAATCAGGGGCATCCGGCCGTGCAGACGGGCGACCGCCGGAGTCGCCGCCGTCGTGACGATCGTGCAGCTCTCCACGACGCCCCCTTGGGGGCTGTGCCAGCTTTCCCAGAGGCCGGCAAACGCCATGGGCGCAGCGTCGGCTGGGGCGATGTAGTAGGGCTGTTTGCTTTGCCCGCCCTTCAGCCATTCATAAAAGCCAGAGGCCGGGATCAGACAACGGCGCCGTCGAAATCCTGCCCGAAATGCGGGTTTTTCTGACAACGTCTCGGCACGTGCGTTGATCAGACGGGCACCCTGGGCTGGATCGTGGCTCCAGGAGGGAATCAGCCCCCAGAGTGCAAAAGTCCACTCGCGTGTGCGGGTCTGTGGGCTGACCCGCACAAGGCCGATCGGCTGTGTGGGGGCGATGTTGTAACGCGGCGCGACGACCGCCGGCAGGGAGCTCAACCCGAAGAGCCCCGCCAGTTGTTCGGGCGTCGAATAGAGTGCAAACCGTCCACACATCACAGCCTCCTTGCTTTGCGATCATTTTACGCGTTCCCCGACAATCGTGCAAGGGGAAGCGCCAACAACGTGCGAGCCTCTTCGGTTCCCCCCTCCAAGGACGGAACAGGGCGGTGACAGCGTGGCGGTGACAGCGTGGCGGCGGGTCTGGGCCCGCAGGAACGGCTGTGGTATAGTGTCATTCTCAACAAAAACCGTGGCCGGCCAGAGGATGGAGATGACTTGGTGAAGGGCGAACCGGTGGCAAGGTCGAGCGCAGGCCAGATTCCGGCGGGAGTTGCCGACTATTTTTGGGCCGAGGCGTATGCGCGGCGTCGGCTGGAAGCGACGTTTTTGGAGATTTTTCGTCGGTGGGGCTACAGCGACGTGGTCACCCCGACCTTTGAGTATGCCGATACCCTCTTTGCACGGGGCAACAGGGAGCTGCAGTCGGAGCTTTGTCGGTTTTTGGATCGAGATGGCAGCATGCTGGCCTTGCGGGCAGACATGACCATTCCTGTGGCGCGGCTGGTCGGCACGCGGCTGCACGACGCGCCGCTGCCGCAGCGGTACTGCTATGCCGGCAGCGTCTTTCGCGACGTCGAGTCGCGAGGGGGACAGCAGCGCGAATTCTGGCAGGCAGGGGTGGAGCTGTTGGGCAGCACGGCACCGGCAGCGGATGCGGAGGTGCTGGCGCTCACGGCACGGGCGCTGGAGGCAGCGGGCATCGAACAGTTTCAACTGGTTGTGGGCCAGATGCAGTACTTCGAAGGGCTGCTGCTGGATCTCCAGCTGACCCCCGAGGCGCGAGAAGGGTTGACGCAGGCGATCGACCGCAACAGTGCGCCGTCGTTGGAGGCTTTTCTTCGTACAGCGCAGCTGTCCCCTCGTCAGCGACAGGCGGTGCAAGAAGTGCCCCACCTGGGGGGCGTGGCGATCGACGCCATTTTGTGCCGTGCAGAAGCGCTCGCGCTCAACGAAAAGATGGTGGCGGCCACCAGCAACCTGCGGGCGATCTGCGGCGTTCTGGCGGCGTTCGGTCTGCTCGACCGGGTGGCTCTGGACTTGAGCGAGATTCACAACCTCGGCTATTACACGGGCATGACCTTTGAGGTCCTGGCCCCTGGGGTCGGTTTCCGGATAGCCAGCGGGGGGCGGTACGACGACCTGGTCGGTACCTTTGGGCCTTCTTTGCCCGCGGTCGGCGTGGCTCTGGGACTCGAGCGGGTCTTGTTGGCCAGACGCCTGGGGGCTGGCCCGCCCCCTCCGCAGCGGCCGGCGCTGGACCTGCTGGTGGCGGCGGGCAATCAGCCAGCGGCCCTGCAGGCGGTCGAGCAGCTGCGCCAGCAAGGATGGATCGTGGCGTTGGATCTGGTCCAAGACGATCGGGAAGGGCTGGCCGCCCGTGCCCGCGCCGCAGGGGCCCGCGGCGCGCTCGACTGGAGCGCCGCCCAGCCCTTCCTGGAGGACCTGGGCGCAGGCGAATCCACGGTCGCGCTCGGCGAACAACCGTTGGAGGCCTTGCATGCCTGGCTGGCTGCCCCTGTCTCCCGTGGGAAGCGATCCCCAGTCTCTGTGGAGGAGCTCCTATGAAGTTGCACACCGAGCCGCCGATCGTTGGGGGAGACGCTCCGCTGATGGTGGCCCTGCCCAAAGGGCGTCTGGCCGAACAGACCCTGGAGCTGTTTGCAGCGGCAGGCCTGCCGCTGCCCAGCAGCGACAACGGCCGCAAGCTGATTTTGGAAAGCGACGCCGGTGCCCTGCGCTACATCATGGCCAAGCCGAGCGATGTCCCGACCTTTGTAGAGTATGGGGCCGCAGACCTGGGGATCTGTGGGCTCGACACCCTGCGCGAGAGCCGACGCCAGGTTTACGAGCCGTTGTTGCTGCCCTTTGGCTACTGCCGTCTGTCTCTGGCCGCTCCGCAGGAGCGGCCAGAGACCCCGCTGCGGTACGAAAGCCAGCCGCGTGTCGCCACCAAATACCCCAACCTGACCGCAGACTTCTTTCGCTCGCGCGGCGTCAACGCTGAAATCATCACCTTGCACGGCTCTGTCGAACTCGGCCCTTTGGTCGGGCTGGCCCACCTGATCGTCGACCTGGTCGAGACAGGCAGCACGCTGCAAGCCAATGGGTTGGTGGAGACTCGCAAAATTATGGACATCCAGGCAGTGCTGATCGCCAATCGTGCAGCGTACCATTTGAAACGAGACAGAGTCGAACAGGTGATCTGCCAGCTGCAGGCCCAGCTGAAGCAGCTCGACAATCCATCAAGGAAAGCGTATGACAGAAATTATTGAACTTGACCGGATCCAGGGGGTCAAACTGGTGGTGCTGCGTTCGTTCAGCGACGAACGTGGACGGTTCTTGGAGACATTCCGCAAGGACTGGTTCCCAGAACGCAGCTGGACGATCGTACAGACCAACCGCAGCGACAGCCAGGCCGGGGTGCTGCGCGGGCTGCACTACCATTTTCAGCAGGTCGATTATTGGTATGTAGCCCGCGGCCAGGTCCGGGTTGGGCTGGCTGACCTGCGGCAGGGGTCGGCGACCTGTGGGGCCAGCACAGTGGTTGAACTGGGCGAACAGCATGAATGTGGCCTGTTGATCCCCAGCGGGGTCGCACACGGTTTCTACGCGCTGACCGCCGCTACGCTGACTTACCTGGTCGACAACTATTACGACGGCCAGGATGAACACGGTGTCGCCTGGAATGACCCGACCCTGGCAGTGCCCTGGGGCATCACGGACCCGATTCTCTCTGCGCGAGACCGTGCCAACCCGCGGCTGTCAGAAATTTTGCCCGGACAGCGTCCCTAACCAGGAGAGGGGTGGCCAGCGTCGCTGGCCACCAGCAGAAACTTGACTCATGCGAACCAGGACATTACGAAAGGAGGAAAGCGGCTTTCCCCCTGCAGGGGGGACCGCCGCTACACCAATGATGCAAGAAAAAGTTCGGATCGGCGTTTTGGGGGGCAGTGGCGTCTACCAAATGGAAGCGTTGAGCGCTGTCGAAGAAATTGTGCTCGACACACCCTTTGGGGCTCCGTCGGATGCGTACGTGGTCGGCACCCTTGGCGGGCAGCGGGTGGCGTTTCTGGCCCGCCACGGACGGGGTCACCGCTTCAGCCCGCACCGGGTCAACTACCGAGCCAATCTCTACGGCTTCAAAATGCTCGGCGTCGAATACCTGATTGGGGTCAGCGCCTGTGGCAGCCTGCGCGAAGACCTGGCACCTGGCCACATCGTCATTCCCAACCAGCTCTTTGACCGCACCCAAGGGCGCAAACTCAGTTTTTTCGACGACCCAGAGGTCGGAACCGAAGGGCTGGTTGTCCATGTCGGGGTTGCAGATCCCTTCTGCAGCCTGCTCTCGGACATTTGCTTCGAAGCAGTCAAACAGACCGGGGCCGCCGTACACTGGGGAGGAAATTTTGTCACGATCGAGGGACCCCGCTTCAGCACCAAAGCCGAGAGCCGTACGTTTCGAAGTTGGGGGATGGACCTCATCGGCATGACGACGACCCCAGAAGCCCAGCTGGCGCGCGAGGCGGAGATGAGTTATGCCGTGATGGCGCATGTCACTGACTACGATGTCTGGCACGAAAGCGAAACGCCGGTCACCGTGGAGAAGGTGATCCAAACGCTGCTCGCCAATGCGGAGGTTGCCAAACAAGCGGTGATCAACGCCGTGCAGCTGCTGGAAGGGGTGGGTCCTTCCCCACAGCAGGGCGCCTTGCGCGACGCGATCATCACCAACCGCTCCGCTGTCCGTCGTGAGGTCATCGAACGATTGACACTTTTGGTGGGACACTATTTTGGCTGAAAACCGAAGCAAACGGTTGTGTACTGCAAAATTTGTCCAGAGGGCTTTTCTGCGCTATACTTCTTTCCAGAAAGCTTTTGACCTGTAAGGGAAAGAGAGGGACAAGATGGCCAAAAAAGGACCGCGTCAGATCATCAAGATGCGCAGCACAGAAAGCAAACACATGTATCTGACCACCAAAAACCGCCGCAACGACTCCGGCCGGATCGAACTGCGCAAATTTGACCCGATCGTGCGCCGCCACGTCGTCTATCGCGAATCAAAGTGAGCACATAGGTTTGACAAGTGATGTGGCAGGCGTAGGGAACTCTC
>JAPLGY010000780.1:0-1678 GCA_026389955.1 Caldilinea sp.
CAGCAGCCCCAGCTGCACCCCCCCCACCCGCAGCCCCAGCAAAAAAAACGCCCCCCCTACCGTTGGCCAGGGCAACCAGAGCAAAAACGCCTCCGCCTGACGGATCACCCACTCGACCCCACCGCTGAGCGGGTCGAAGCCATAAAGAAACAACGGGTTCACCGACCGGCTGCCGACCATCCACTTTTTGAACGCGTCGAGCGGCTCGCGCAGCTGCAGATTCCCGCCAGCTGGAAACTCGCCCAGCGACTGCCCCAACAGATGGTACAGCGCCAGCAGTGCAGCCAGAACAGCCAGCCCGACAGAGAGCCGACGCTGCCAGGCAGACGCATCTCTTCGCAGCGCACTCGACCGCAGCATCGACATCTCCCTAGCTGCCCGCGCTACGCTCGGCCAGCGCCAGCATCACAGCCCTGCGGTCGACAAAGCCGACCAGTTCGGCGCGCTCGTCGACGACCGCCAGACCAGCCTCGTTGTCGACCGTCAGCGGAATCAATGCCTCCAGGGTCGTATCGATCGCGATCGCATGGCCGATCAGCAGATCCTTGGCATGCACAGGCCGCATCACACTGCGTGCGGTGAGCACTTTCACCCGCGGCACATCGCGCGTGAACTCCCGCACATAGTCGTTGACCGGATGAGCCACAAGCTGTTCTGGGGTACCTACCTGGACCAGCTCGCCATCCTTCATCACGGCGATCCGGTCGCCTATCCGAATCGCTTCGAGAAAATCGTGGGTGATGAATACGATCGTCTTGCGCACACTTTTTTGCAGACGAAGCAGTTCGTTCTGCATATCCCGGCGAATCAAAGGGTCCAGCGCGCTGAACGGCTCATCACAGAGCAAGATCTCTGGGTCGACCGCCAGCGCACGGGCCAGCCCCACCCGCTGTTGCATCCCGCCGCTCAGCTCGTGAGGATAGTAGTTCTCCCAGCCAGTCAACTCCACCAGATCCAGAATTTCTCGGGCCCGGGCCAGCCGCGGGGCCTTGGCCATCCCCTGCACCTCCAACCCGTAGGCAATGTTGTCGAGCACACGCCGGTGCGAGAAAAGGCCAAAACGCTGGAAGACCATGCTCATCTTGTGCCGACGCAGCTGCCGCAGCTGCCGCTCGTCCATGCCTGTCACCGCTTCGCCGTTCACCAAAACCACGCCACGCGTCGGCTCGACCAACCGCGAAAGACAGCGAAGCAGGGTCGATTTCCCACTGCCCGAAAGCCCCATCACCACAAAAATCTCCCCTTGCGCCACCTCAAAGGTCACGTCCCGCACAGCCAACACATGGCCGGTCGTCTGCAAAATTTCGGCACGCGTGTGCTGCGCAGTGATCTCGGCCGCGACCCGCTCCGGTGTCGGGCCGAATACCTTCCAAAGATTGTGACAGGCGATCTGGGTCTTGCCCACGGACACGATCTTCTCCCCCGCTGAAAGCAGCCTACTCCGCCAGCCAGCTCTGCCAGACATCGCTGTGGGCGTCCACCCAGGCCTGCGCAGCCTCCGCGACCGCCATCCCTTGATCCAACATCCCCAACATCTCGATCTGGTCGTCGGTGGTGTAGTTGAACTTTTTGAGCAGCGCATAGGCGTCCGGCGCGCTCTGCTGCAGCTTGGGATTAAAAATCTTGATCAGCCGGTCGTCCGGGTAGGCACAGTCGACCGCACCGTCCGTCACCTTGG
>JAPLGY010000780.1:1687-3042 GCA_026389955.1 Caldilinea sp.
GGGCAGTGTGATCTCTGCCAGATCGTAGCGGGTGAAGACTGCGTGCGGCGTGTAGAAATAAAAGAGCACCGGCTCCTGGCGCTGGTACTTCGAGTCCATCTGGGCCAACAGCGCTTCTTCTGAAGCGGTGTTGATCACCTGAAAATTCAGCCCCAGGTTGTCGATGATCTGCTGGTCGTACTGGGTCCAGCCAAGCGGGCCTGCAAAAAACGTCCCTTTTTCCCCGGTCTCGGCGGTCGCAAACTGGCCTGCTGCCTCGGCAGCAGCCAGACCTTCCCAGCTGGCCAGCGCCGGATTGGCGTCGACCACATACTGGGGGGTGTACCAGGCGATCTTGCCGACCACCCCCAGTTCTCCCCCGTTTTCGACGACCTTCTGCTCGTCGATGTACTGGGCCATGCGTTCGCCGTGCCCCGAGGGCCATACTTCCAGGCTGGCATCTGCGTCGCCCGCAGCCAGGGCATCCCACTGGGCCTGCTCGTCCAGATCGATAATTTCCACCGGATAGCCCAGCTGGTCGCGCAGCAAAATCGCCGCCACATTGACATTCAGCTCCGAAGCAGGCCAGGTGTTCGCAATCAGACGGATCAGCGGCTTTTCGCCGCCCCCGCCCTCCGCCGCAGTCGGCACAGTTCCAGCACACCCGGCAACGAAGAGCAACCCCGCCGCCCAGACCACACCCCACACGCTTCGCAACATCGCACACACTCCTTTTGACAAATTGTTTGTTTTAGCCCTGGCCAATGCGCTTTTTCAGCAGGTCCGTCCGGAGTGGAAGACAATGGTTACAACAACCCCAGCTTCACCGCCTTGGCAACTGCCTGACGGCGATTTTTGACCTGCAACTTGGTGTAAATTTTGTGCATGTACCACTTGACCGTGCTGGGCGCCAACGTCAGCTGGTCGGCTATCTCAGCCGGGTTGAGATTGTCGACCAGCAAAACAAGGATGGCCCTTTCCTGGTCGGTCATCTCCAGCTGGCTGCGCAGATGATCCGCCTGGCTTTCCAGCTGGGCCAACAACGCCCGCGAGTAGCTGGTGC
This sequence comes from Caldilinea sp., assembly GCA_026389955.1. The sequence goes on from JAPLGY010000780.1 coordinate 2,730, forward strand.
CCAGCACGTTCAATACAGGCTGCAGCTCAGGAAAATCGAGCACCATGCGCACATACCCCATCTGCTCGACCCCGTGCAGGGCCTGACGCAAAAACGAACGTGCCCTCTGGTGGTTGCCAATGCGATGTTGATGGCGCGCGCTCAAAATTTCCAGATACACCTGTACAGACAAAAAGCCCGTGGAGCGGAACCGCTCCAACTGCTGCTGCAGCCAGTGCAAGCTTTCAGACGGGTTGCGGCCGCAGACGGTCGTGGCCGTCAGGTAGGCCAGCCAGACAGAATCCGGTGCAGCCAACGTCAAATCAGCTGGCTC
>JAPLGY010000236.1 GCA_026389955.1 Caldilinea sp.
AACAGCAATATCCAGGGCCGAACCTTCTTTCGTTCGGTGATCTACATCCCGTCGATCGTGCCAGCCGTCTGCACCGCCATGGTCTGGCTCTTCATCCTCAACGTCCAGGACGGCGTGATCAACGGCGTCCTGAAAACACTCGGCGTCCCCACCATCCCCTTCCTCTCCAGCCCAGAGCTGGCCAAACCCTCGCTGATCCTGATCTATATCTGGGCACAAGGCACAGCTGTCGTCATCTTCCTGGCCGCCCTGCAGGATGTGCCACGCTCGCTCTACGATGCCGCACTGGTCGACGGCGCCAATGCCTGGGCCCGCTTCTGGAATGTCACCGTGCCCATGTGCACCCCGGTGCTCCTCTTCAATTTCATCATGGGGATCATCTCGGCCTTCCAGGATTTCACCCTGCCGTTCGTGTTGACCGGCGGCGGCCCCATGAAATCTACCGAGTTTTACGTGGTCAGCCTCTACCGCAATGCCTTTGTCCAGTTCAGCATCGGCAAGGCGTCGGCCATGGCCTGGATTCTCTTTTTGATTATCCTGCTCTTCTCGGTGCTTCTCTTTCGCTCATCCGCACGCTGGATCTACTATGGAGGTGAAAAATGACAAGCACCCCCCAGACAGTCTCCACACCCGCCCAGATCGTCCAACACCCATCCCACCGCTCCCAGATGCTGCTCGGCTGGCTCACCCGGAGCGCCACCTATACCCTCCTGGTTCTGCTTGGGATCACCTGGATTTTTCCGCTTTACTGGATGGCCACCTCGTCCCTCAAAGACGACCCCCAAATCTACACCGTGCCGCCCGTCCTGATCCCCGACCCAGCCTTTTGGAACAATTTCGGCGACGCCTGGACCCGCTTCGACTTCAATCTGGCTGCCTTCAATTCGGTCTTCCTCTACTCGCTGCCAGTCACCTTCTTCACACTGGTCTCGTCGATGGTCGTCGCCTACGGCTTCGCCAAAATTTCCTGGCGCGGACGTGAACCGCTTTTCTGGATCTGTATCGCGACCATGATGCTGCCCTGGCAGGTGACGATGGTGCCGCTCTTCATCACCTTCAAACAGTTCGGCTGGATCAACACCTACTGGCCTTTTGTCGTGCCCTCCCTCTTCGGCAACGCCTATTTCATTTTCCTGCTGCGCCAGTTCTTCCGCAGCATCCCCGAAGAGCTTTCCGATGCCGCCCGCATCGACGGCGCCGACGAATTCGGAATTCTCTGGCGGATCGTACTCCCCCTCTCCAAACCCGCCATCGCCGTCGTTCTGCTCTTCCGCTTCCTCTGGTCTTGGAACGATTACCTGGGCCCGCTGATCTACATCAACACCGAAGCGATGCAGCCGCTGGCACTGGCCATCTACCGCATGCGCACTCTGGCCCTGAGCATGGGCACCACCTCCATGGCCTATCCCCATCTGATGGCCGTCAGCACGCTGGTGGCACTGCCCATTATTCTGATCTTTATTTTCGCCCAGAGAACCTTCATCGAAGGGATCTCCACCACAGGGCTGAAAGGCTAAGTACATCCGATGGACATTTTCCCACGAGAACGCCCGCTGCGCAGCAACGGCTTTGCCCTCGCTTCCCAGCCCGAACGGCTGGGTCGGCTGACCCCCACCCCCCCAGGCCAGCCGATCGAGGCGCTGAGAGAACAGTACGCCGCCCAGGGCTATCTCTGGCTCAAACAGCTGCTCGACCCGGCGCTCGTCTGGGAATTCCGGGGGCGCTATTTTGCTGCCCTGACCCACACCGGGCTGATCGCTGCCAACAGCAGCCCACGCGACGGCATCTACGCCGGCGGCGGCGAAGACAAACGCCTGGTCACCGCCAAAACCGTCGAAATCGCCCGCTGGGCCGCCTATGAAGCCTTCTGCCTGTCACGCCCAATCGTCGATTTCTACGAAGCCTTCTTCGACGCCCCCGTCTATCTGCATAAACGAATGCTCATCCGCTTTACCCGCCCCCACGATCCCAACTGCACCGGCGCCCACTACGACCTCGTCTATCTGCGCGCCGGCACCGACGAGCTTTGCACCAGCTGGATCCCCCTCGGCGATATCCCTGTCGAAATGGGCGGGCTGGTCTACCTGGAAGGCTCCGACCGCTGGGGCCGACGCATGGAAGCCGAATTTTCTCTCAAAAACGCCGATCTCTCCCCCGAAGAACGGCTGAGCGCCTACAACCGCAATATGAACGAGGGAGGCTGGCTGACCAAAAATCTGCCCGAACTGGCCGACCGCCTCGCAACCCGCTGGCTGGTCGCCGACTACGAAGCCGGCGATATGGTGGTGCACAGCCCCTATATGATCCACGCCTCCACCCTCAACGAAAACCCCCACGGGGTGATGCGCCTCTCCACCGACATCCGCTTCCAGCGAGCCAGCGACACGATCGACCCCCGCTGGCAGAACCACTGGCACCCAGACGATGAAAAAAAGTTCTAAAACCCCTCGGACTTTTGCAGTGAACAGCCTTCCCCCCTTCTGGCAACTGGCTGGGCTGGTCAGCCTCCT
>JAPLGY010000612.1 GCA_026389955.1 Caldilinea sp.
TTTCTGGGGCTGTGGAACGACCTCTTCTGGCCGCTGATTGTGCTCAGCGACCGGGTAGCCTTGACCCTGCCGGTGGGTCTGATCGTGATCCAACTGGGCAGCTATGTCCAGCGTGGCCTCGCCTTTGCCGGCGCGTTTATTGCGTCGGTGCCGGTTTTGGTCTTTTATGCCTTTTTTCAACGCAAAATCATCGCTGGAATCACCACGGCGGGGCTTGCCGGCCGCTGACGCGCTGTTTTTGTGGAAAAAGGGTTTTTTTGATGGTTTTGTATACAGGATTGGACACTATGTCATCACTCAGTGCAAAAATTTCGTTGGATGCCAATCGCACCATCGCCGAGATTTCGCCGCTGCTGTTCGGCGGCTTCGCCGAACATATGGGGCGATGTATCTATGAAGGGGTCTACGAGCCGAAGTCGGCCCATGCAGACGCCGATGGCCTGCGCTCCGATGTGCTGGAGGCGTTGCGTGCCCAGCGCTACACCACCATTCGATACCCGGGCGGCAATTTCCTCAGCGGCTACAACTGGCTGGACGGTGTTGGCCCCCAGGATCAGCGCCCACGCCGCCGTGAACTGGCCTGGCAGTCGCTCGAAACCAACCAGTTTGGCACCAACGAGTTCATGGGCTTCTGCCGGGCGATCGGCGCTGCCCCCATGCTCGGCGTCAATATGGGCACCGGCACGATCCAGGCAGCTGCCGACCTGGTCGATTACTGCAACACCCCTGCGGGCACCGATTATTCGGATCTGCGGACGCGCCATGGGTACAGTGCCCCCCACAAGGTCAAGTACTGGTGTGTCGGCAACGAAATGGATGGTCCCTGGCAGATGGGAGCGCTCAAAGCCCACGAATACGGTGCCAAAGCACGCGAGGCAGCCAAACTGATGCGCTGGATCGACCCCTCTATCCAGACGGTGCTGTGCGGGTCCTCCAATGACCAGATGCCCACCTACCCAGAGTGGGATCGTGTGGCGCTTGAAGAAGCCTGGGAGCAGATGGATTATCTGTCGATGCATTATTACGCGGGCAACCGCGAAAACGACACGCCCAGCTTCCTGGCCAGTGCTGTGCAGTTCGAGCGTTTTGTCGATACGTTGGAAGGCACCCTCCGCTATGTCAAGGCCAAACGCCGCAGCAAGCACGAGGTCTATCTTTCTTGGGATGAATGGCAGGTTTGGTACAAGGGAGATCCGCTGCAAGGGAACTGGACCGAGGCACCCCATCTGGCCGAGGAGATGTACAACCTGGAGGATGCGCTGGTCGTCGGTCAGTGGCTCAACGTCTTCCTGCGCAAAAGCCATGTGCTCAAGATCGCCTGTGTCGCGCAGATTGTCAATGTGATCTCCTGGCTGCACACACGCGGCGACGAACTGCTCAAGCAGCCTTCTTTTTATGTGTTCGAGCTGGTCAGCACCTATGCGCGCGGCCAGGCCCTCGATCTGTGGGTGCAGGCTCCGCTGCAGAACACCCAGAAATACGGCGATGTGTCTGTGCTCGACGTGGCTGCTTCGCTGGATCCAGCCAGCGGCGACGGGGCAATTTTTTTGGTCAACCGCAGCCTGACCGACAGCGTTGTGACCGAGCTCTCCTGGGTGGATGGCAGCACGGTCACGCTGGAGAAGGGCTGGCAGCTGGCGGGCAGCGACCCCAAGGCGCTCAACACCTGGGAGCACCGCAACAACCTGGTCGCCCAGCCGATCGCGCTCCCGCGTGTGGCAGATGGCCAGGCCACGGTGCAGCTGCCTCCCCTCTCTTTCACGGCACTGACGACCCACAGCCGCCAGAGAAATGGATAAAACGATGTCTGCTTTTGCACGAATTTCACTGGATGGCAGCTGAGTTTCAATTTGATCCCAGCGACGGGCAGAGCCCGAACGCGCTGGCTGAGTGGCGTGTGGCACAGGTGCCGATGCACTGGCAGGCGCAGTTTTCCGATCTGCGGGGGGCCAGCGGGGTGGCCTGGTATCGACGCCGCTTTGCCTGGGCGGGTACTGGACAGGGAGCTCATCTGCATTTCGGTGCGGTCGACTACCGTGCCACGGTCTGGCTGAACGGACAGCTTGTCGGCGAACATGCCGGCGGCTATCTGCCCTTCGATTTCGAGGTGACCTCTCTGCTGCAGGCGGGGGAAAATCTGTTGGTCGTGCGTGTCGAAGATGCCGACGACGACCGCAGCCGCTTCCCGGACGCCCCCTTCAGCGAGGTTCCGCACGGCAAGCAGAGCTGGTACGGCCCGATCGGAGGGATCTGGCAGAGTGTCTGGCTGGAAGAGCGCCCGACGGCGCACATTCGCAGCCTTCGGTTGACCCCGCGCCCTGCCGAGTGCACGATCGAGATCGCTGCTCGCCTGAGCACGCCGCTGCCGGCCGCAGCCAGCCTGACGGCGACGGTCTACGACCCGGCCGGGGCTGCTGTCGCTGCCCTGGCCCTCGACGCCAGCGGACAGGGGGTCGCCACTCTGGCAGCCCCCCTCCAACTCTGGAGCCCGGCGTCACCGGCACTGTACACGGTGGAGGTGGCTCTGTCTGGCGCCGAGCTCGCCACAGATATCCTGAGCGATACCTGCGGCTTTCGCACAGTGGAAGCGCGCGATGGGCGCATCTACCTCAACGGCAGCCCCCTCTATTTGCGCGGTGTGTTGGACCAGGCCTACTACCCCGAGACCCTCTACACCCCCCCCAGCCTGGCGTTTCTGGAAGATCAGGCGCGCAAAGCCAAGGCGCTCGGTCTCAACTGCCTGCGCATCCACATCAAGATCGAAGACCCCCGCTACTATGCCGTCGCCGACCGCTACGGGCTGTTGGTCTGGACGGAGATCCCCAACTGGGTGCTGCTGAGCGACGCGGCCAACCGCCGGATCCGGGAGACCTTCAGCGCTATGGTCGAGCGCGACTGGAACCACCCGTCGATCATTGCCTGGACCTTGGTGAACGAGAACTGGGGGACCGACCTGGTGCGCAACCCGGAGCACCGGCGTTGGCTGGCGGAGTTCTACCATGCGGCCAAGGCCATCGACCCAACCCGGCTGATCGTCGACAACTCGGGCTGCTGCGACAACTTCCATGTGGCCGGCGATCTGGAAGACTTCCACCACTACCGGGCGATCCCAGACCATGCCCAGGAGTGGGACGCTTGGGTCGCTGAGTTTGCCAGCCGCGCCAACAGCTGGGTCTGGGCACCAGACTATCTGCATGAGCGCCGATCGGACCTGCCGCTGGTCGTTTCGGAGTTTGGCAACTGGGGGCTGCCCGACCCTGCCACGATCCAGGAGAAGGGGGCAGACCCGTGGTGGTTTGAGACTGGCCACGAATGGGGGGAGGGGATCGTCTATCCCCATGCGATGCCGCAGCGCTTTGTGGACCACGGGCTGAACGCCGTCTTTGGCAGCCTGCCGGCCTTTGCGCACAATGCCCAGCTGCACATGGCACGCAGCCTGCACTACGAGATCACCAGCATGCGGATGAACCCGTCGATCGCCGGCTATGTCATCACCGAATTCACCGATGTGCACTGGGAGTGCAACGGGCTGCTGACCATGCAGCGTGCGGTCAAGCAGGGGCTGGACAGCCACTTCACGCCGATCAACCAGGACGATGTGGTGCTCCTGCGCCCGCAGCGTTGGAGCGGTCGGCCCGGCGACAGCCTGCCGGTCGTGTTGCGTGTTTTCGGCGTAGATGGGGAGCGCAGTGACGGGTGGATCGAGTGGCACGCCGGCTCTGCATCTGGCCAAATGGCGGCACCGGGCGGCGAGATCGCGGTGCCGCTGACTGCAGCGGGGATCGTGGTGCTCAGCGCGGTCTGGCGAGCGGCAGATGGCTCGCCGATCGCGGCCAACCAGGTCGAACTGGCCTGTGTCGACCCTGCCGGGCCAGCCTGTTCCCTCTGTGTGTTGGAGGACCCTGCGCTGGCTGCCGTGCTGCGTGCCCAGGGATATGCTGTCAGCGAACGCTGGCCAGAAGGGAGCGGCGAGCTGCCGATCCTGGTCGCATCGTGCTATACCCGTTTGCTGGAAAGTGCGGTGCAGGGGGGGGCGCGCCTGCTGCTGCTGGCGGGGGGCGGTCTGGAGGGCGGTCCGGAGGGCGAGCGGGTTCGCTTGCCGGTCGGGGCGATTTTGGCCCGTGCTGGAACTGCCTGGCAGGGGGACTGGGCCACCGCTTTTTCCTGGCTGAAAAAGCAGGGGCCATTTGGGGCACTGCCGGGCAGTCCGCTGTTGGAGATGGAGTATGCGCCGGTCATGCCGGACTATGTCTGGGCAGGGTTGCCTGGCTGGGC
>JAPLGY010000399.1 GCA_026389955.1 Caldilinea sp.
GGATGCAGAAAGTTTTCTGGTTCTTCGATGCCTACAAAAGGCGGTGGCGTCGGGTCAAAGAGCAGCACAAGATAGGCCAGCATTTTCAGCGTGCCATCAGAGGCAAACCTTGCCAGCACGGGATGGCTGAAAGGCGCATCCTTGATCTGAAGCAACAGGCGTCCATCGGGCATCGTGTCGGTCAAAACCCGTTCGATGCGCGGCACACGCCGCCGCAGCACAGCAAAAATCTCCTCCAGGTGCGCAGGGTGCTGTTCTGCCAGATACTGAATGACATTGGCGAGGTTATCGCCGGTCTTGGTCAGCCGTTCTTGTGGCCCGGCCTCGGGTTGCCCACGTGCACTGTCGGCGGAGAGGTAGGAGACATACCAGCCGGTGATGAAGTCACGCAATGCAGCCACGCGCGGGTGCTCAGCAAATTGTCCTAATGCATTCACAGCCAGCAGATCGGCTGCTTTCAGCGGGATCTCCACCCGCTTGTCCTGCTGATCGGGGCGGTCACCACTTGCCGCACGCCCCTTCCCTTCCCGGTAATCGAGAAAACGAAAGGGTTTCCCTTGCGCACCATGCCGCCATTGCAGCCATTCTTCGACCACGATTGGGGCGCCGGCACGCTCATCAACAGCCAGATGGTATGTGATGAGCGGATAGCCAGGCTCCTGGTATTTGATCTCGATGGAGATCGGCCCCTCTGCGTCGCGAGATTTGAGCTCTTTGGCCCGACCGCGCTTGTCCCAGGCCCGGCGCAGACCGGACTCGAAACACTCGGAAAGGAAGGCAAAAACGTCGAATACGGTGGATTTGCCGCTGCCGTTGGGCCCCAACAGGACCGTCAACGGTGTCAGGTTCCTCAATTCGACGTTGCGGAGCGCGCGGTAGTTGGTCACTTTCAGGAATCGGATGGTGGGCCGGCTTTGGTTGGATTGGCCGCTGCTCATATGTATAGCTCCTGTGACAAAGCGATGCTTTTGCAAGTTTGACAGCCATCATACATGCTTACCAGCGATCCGCGAAACACGCCTCTACTTCTTCGGGAGGCGGTGGAACAAAATGTGCATTGCCCGGGCGCGTGCCACCGATCCAGTTCTGCGTTCTTCGAAAGTCTCCAGGCGCTTTGTCGCTTCCGCAGCCTTGGGCGAGCAATTCCCGGTGCATTTCCCGAATCCGCCGGTTGACAATGCTTATAGCAACCCTTGTCTTCCCCTCCCCGCCCAGATGCACCCAGATCCGACAGGCTGCTGTGCCGGTTTGCCGGTTCTGCCGGTTGGCAGGATGGGCGTTTCACAGTATGATGGAGGGGGCGGTGCGTCGCAGTACGGGCGGTGCCGACCTGCTCGATGTCCGTCAATCAACCGGAGGGTGCTATGACCAGCGGCAGACTGGCCCGTCCACAGGGGCTGTTTTTTGAAGAATTTATCGTCGGCGACCAGACCGAAAGTGTGGGGAGAACCGTCACCGAGGCAGATATTGTCAACTTTGCAGGCTTGTCTGGGGACTACAACCTGATTCATACCGACGCCGAGTATGCGGCCGGACACCTGTTCGGCCAGCGGGTGGCGCACGGTCTGCTGGTGTTGAGCATCGCCAGCGGGCTGGCCGTGCGGCTTGGTTTTATGGAGGACACGATCCTGGCCTTTCGTTCGGTGGAGTGGAAATTTTCCGAACCGGTCTTTGCCGGCGACACCATCCGGTTGCGCGTGACCGTGGAAAATACCAAGGCGATGCCCCGGCTGGGGGGCGGGCTGGTCACACTCAAGATGGAAGTGTTCAACCAAAAAAATGAAGTGGTCAACCGGGGGGCCTGGGATGTGCTCTGTCGCAGCGCGCCCAAGTAGGTGTGCAGCGCCGCACGATCTGCTGGAGTGCAGGCGATGACAGAGCTGCTGTGCGCTCTGCTGGCGGCGGCGGGGCTGGCCCTCTGGCTGTGGGGGCGCAACCAGCTGCATGCAGCCGGGTTGCCGGCTGGGCAGTGGGTCTACAGCGATACAGGGGCTGAACAGGAGGTCGCCCAGCCGCTGCTCAGCCGTCGATATGGGCTGGTCGGCAAACCGGATTACCTGGTAAAGGTTCGGCAGGGCGGCCGGCAGACGGTGGTGCCGGTCGAGGTCAAAAGCAGCCGGGCCCCTGCTGAACCTGCGCCCGGCCACCTGCTGCAGCTGGCCACCTACTGTCTGATCGTCGAAGATCTCTACGGCGTTGCCCCTGCCTGCGGCATTCTGCGCTATGCAGACCGGACTTTTGAAATTCCGTTCACCGCCGACCTGCGCCGGGCGGTGCTTGCGGCCGCTGACCAGCTGCGGGCAGCTCGGCGGGCACATGATCTGGCGCGCAGCCACCAGGAGCCGGCCCGCTGCCGGCAATGTGGGTACCGCCAGGGCTGCGGCGACCAGGCCCTGTAGGTCGTTGCAACGGACGTGGGGCAAGCTGTGATGGCTGAAGCGATAGATTCCACAATTTCTCTGGATCTGGTGATCAATGCCGGCGGAGAGAGCCGGCGTATGGGGCGTCCCAAGGCGCTGCTGCCAGTTCCCCCAGGGGAGACCCCGCTGGTGGCCTCGGTGGCAGCGCGGCTGGCCTGCCTGCTGCCGGCGCAGCAGATCGTCGTCGCCAACGATGCAACGTTGGCAGCAGAGGCTGGGTTGTCAGCGCAGACGCGCTTTGTCGCCGACAGCTGGCCAGGAACAGGGACCCTGGGGGGGATCGCCACCGGGTTGCAGCAGGTTGCTGGCTGGGCGTTGGTGGTCGCCTGCGACCTGCCGCTGGTCAGCCCGCAGGTGTGCGCGCTGCTCCTCCAACGGGCCGCCGAGGGAGGCTGGGATGCCGTGGTCCCACGGATCGGCGGCTACCCGGAACCCTTGCACGCGCTTTATCACCGGCGCTGCCTCCCGGCGATCGTGGCTCGGCTGGCCCAGGGAGAGCGGCGGGTTGTCAGTTTTATGGCGGATGTGCGAACCTGTTTTGTCGAGGAGGAGGCGCTGCGTGCGGTCGACCCTGACCTGCGGTCGTTTTTCAACGCCAATACGCCGGAGGAATGGCAGCGCGCCCTCCAGCTGCTTGCCGAGGAGACGAAACTGTGACCGAGCTTTTTACCGTACAGACACCCTCTGCCGCCTGGGCGATTTTTGCCGAGCAGTTTCACCCGCAGGTTCGCAGCGAGCGGATTCCGACCACCGCTGCGTTGGGGCGTGTCCTGGCTGAACCCCTCCAATCTCCCCAGGATCTGCCCGACTTCAGACGGGCCACCGTCGATGGCTACGCAGTGGCCGCGCTCGACACCTACGGCGCCACCCCAGGGCTGCCTGCATTCCTGAAGGTCGCTGGCGAGGTGCCGATGGGACAGGCAGCTGGGTTTGCAATTGGGCCAGGTGAGGCTGCGCTGGTTCATACGGGGGGCATGCTCCCGCCCGGCGCAGACGCCGTCGCAATGATCGAAACCACCCAGCAGGCGGGCATCTCTGCCGTCGAAGTGTTTCAACCTGTCGCTGAAGGGCAGGGAGTCGTGCAGATCGGCGAGGACATCCGCCGGGGAGAGGCCGTGCTGGCGCCAGGACATCGGCTGCGGGCGCAGGACATCGGGGGATTGCTGGCTTTGGGAATCACCGAAATTGGCGTGGCGGTGCCGCCGGTGGTCGGAATTTTGTCGACCGGCGACGAAGTCGTGCCGCCGCACCAGCCTCTCCGCCCCGGGCAGGTGCGCGACATCAACTCGTATACCCTGGCCGCGCTGACTGCGGAAGCAGGCGGGCGGGCGGTCTGTTATGGAATTTTTCCAGACCACCGAGAGACCCTGGCGCGCGCCGCCCGACGGGCCTGGCAGGAGTGCGATCTGGTCGTCTTTTCTGCGGGCAGTTCGGTCAGCTATCGAGACATGACGGCCGCTGTGATCGACGACCTGGGGAAGCCCGGCGTGCTGGTGCACGGGGTCAGCGTCAAGCCGGGCAAGCCGACCCTGCTGGCGGTCTGCGACGGCAAGGCGGTCTTTGGCCTGCCCGGCAATCCGGTCTCGGCGATGGTCATTTTTGACCTTTTCGTCCTTCCTGCGCTCTCTGCTTTGTTGGGGGCCGATCGGCCGCACCCGAACACTGTCCAGGCCCGGCTGGCCCGCAACATTGCCTCGGATACCGGGCGGGTCGATTTTGTCCAGGTGCGTCTGGAGCAGCGCGCAGGAGAATGGTGGGCCGTGCCGGTCCTGGGCCGCTCCAACCTCATCTACACCCTGGTCAACGCCGAAGGCGTCTTTCAGATCAGCCTGGATTCCACCGGAATCCAGGCTGGCGAGTGGGTCACTGTGGCGCTCTATGGGGCGCTGTATGGAGGGAGAGGGGGCGCTCCCGGACGCTAACAGGCCACCAGAAAGCGACGCAGTTCGTAGCCGTTGGAAAGCTCACTGTAGCTCAGCTGGGGCTCCTGGACGACGCGCAGGCGCTCGATGGCCAGCAGCCGGTGCAAAAAGATATCGCTTTCCTGGATGGCCACATAGGCCCCTGGGCAGCGGTGGTGGCCATCCCCGAAGCTGAGCATCATTTCGGTGACCCGGTCGCCGTGCAGCTTGCGGCCCGGGCAGAGCTGCTGTGGCGCCGCGCCCACAACCTCCGGGTCCAGGTTGGCTGCTGTGATGTGAACATCGATCAGCGAACCCGCCGGGATCACCGTGGAACCGCCGGTCTGTTCCAAAACCAGATCGGCGGTGGTGCGTCGGAAAAGATGGCCGACCACCGGTTCCAGGCGGAGAATTTCGTGCAGGATGGTGTAGCGTTCGGTCTCTTCAGCAGCCAGGTAGCGTGCGCGCAGCGCCGGTTGTTCGAGCATGTGCCAGGCAGCCACCCCAATGAACTCGCGCGTGGTGACCATCCCGGCCGCGCCGTAGGTGATGCACTCGGTCAGGATTTCACGGTCGTTGCGGCCCAGCTGCACCAGATGGCTGATCACGTCGTCTTGAAGTTGGCGTTTGCGGGCAGCGATGGCCGGTTTGACATCCAGGTAGAGAAACGCCAGCACATTGACCTGGCCAGTCAGAAAATCAAAAATCCCGCGCGGGGTGCGCCGAAATTCACCCACCCCTTCTCTGAAGAAGGCATCCAGCCGCCGATCCATGCCGGGCAGCCGACTGGAGGTCAGCCCGACCACGCGCGCAGCTACGTTGACTGCCAGGGTCATGGTCACCTTGCTGAGGTCAGCCTGGCCCTGCTGTTGCAATTCGGCGACCAGGGTGTCGGCTAGTTCGGTCATGAACTGGCGGTAACGTTTGTCCGTGGTGGCCGGTGTGAAATAGCGGGCAGTCTGTTTGCGCTGTTCGAGATGTTCCTTCCCCTCCATATACAGGATGGGCGGGTTGGTGAGCGTGCCTGGCACCTTTTCGAGGAGCTCTGCCTTGAATCCTGCCTGTTTCGTGGCGGTGCTGCGCAGAACAGTGCGTGCCAGCTCGAAGTCGCGGACATGCCAGACCCCGCGCGCGTCTCGCTCGAGGGGGCGGTCGGTCGGTTCGACCTCGCGGGCTGTTTTTTGGCTGCCATACGGATGGCTGTGGTCGACCGGACAGCCCATCTGCCGGATCGATTGTGCCACGTTTGTTTCAAAGACTGTCATAGAATTCTTTTCCATTCAAAAGGGTGCACCCGTGATACACTGTACGATCAGTATACCGGTGGAAAGCCCGGCAGACTGTAAGCAAATCGGGGAGAAGAGGCGTTTTTGTGGGCAGAACGGGAAGGACAGGATGAGCAGTGTCATGGACCCGCACACCTTGTATCTGCATGATGTGCCGTTGAGTGAGGCGTTGGCCGGCTGGCATGCAGCGTTGGCAGCGCAGGCCCTGCTGCAGCCGCTGTCTGCCGAGCGCGTCCCGCTCGACCAGGCGTTGGGCCGCGTCACCGCAGAACCTGTCTGGGCGTTGATCTCTGCGCCTCACTATTCTGCAGCGGCCATGGATGGGTTTGCTGTGCTTGCCGAGGCGACGCGGGGTGCGACGGAGACCCGTCCGGTGCAGCTCAAGTTGGGTGTCCAGGCGTTTGCGCTGGACACCGGCGATCCGCTGCCGCCCAACACCAATGCGGTGATCAAGATCGAAGACACCCATCGGGTCGACCTGCCCGAGGGACCTGCGATCGAGATTTTGGCGGCGACACCGCCCTGGCGGTATGTGCGGCCGATGGGGGAAGACATGGTGGCGACCGAACTGGTGCTGCCCGCCAACCATTGCATCCGTCCTCAGGATCTTGGGGCTATCGCTGGCTGCGGCCATACGGCGGTCACAGCCTATCGTCGGCCGCAGGTGGCGATTTTGCCGACCGGCACCGAGCTGGTCCCGCCGGGCACCCCACTCAAAGCAGGGGAGATCCTCGAATACAACTCGTTGGTGCTGGGCGCGCTGGCCCAGGAGGCCGGCGCGCAGGTTACACGGCTGCCGATCGAGCCCGATGTCCGGGAATCGATCCGGTCGGCGGTGCTGAAGGCACTGGCCAGCCACGACCTGGTCGTGGTCAACGCCGGTTCATCGGCAGGGTCGGAGGATTTTACCGCGTCGATCGTCGCCGAGCTGGGTACGCTCTGCGTACACGGAATCGCCATCCGTCCCGGCCACCCGGTCATTCTCGGCGTGGCGCAGGGCAAGGCGATCGTCGGAATCCCTGGCTACCCCGTGTCCGCTGCACTGACTTTTGACCTGATCGTGCGCCCGCTGCTCTACCGCTGGCAGGGGCAGCTGCCGCCGGAACTGCCCAAAATCGAGGCGGTGTTGACCCGCAAGGTCTTCTCCCCGCTGGGCGAGGACGAGTACCTGAGGGTCATGCTGGGACGGGTCGGCGACCGAGTGGTGGCTACCCCGCTGGTGGGGGGAGCCGGGGTGATCATGTCGCTGGTCAAGGCGGATGGGATCGTCACCATCCCCCGTTTTTCGGAGGGCTACCCTGCCGGCGAGCGGGTGACCGTCGAGCTGCTGCGCCCGTCACGCACGGTCGACCATACGATCGTGGCGATCGGCAGCCATGACATGACCCTGGACCTGCTGGCCGACTTTCTCCGGCGGCGGGACCCGCTGCTGCGTCTTGCGTCGAGCCATGTCGGCAGCGTCAGCGGCCTGCTCGCCTTGCAGCGCGACGAGGCCCACCTGGCCGGCTGCCACCTGCTGGACGAAGAGACCGGCGAATACAACCTGGGCCCTGTCCGGCGCATGCTGGCGGCGGAGGGGATCCACGGACGGCTGTTGGGCTTTGTGGAGCGTACCCAAGGGTTGGTTCTCCCCAAAGGCAACCCCAAACGGATCGAACGGATGGAAGATCTGCTGCGCGACGACGTCGTCTTTGTCAACCGCCAGCGCGGCGCCGGCACACGGGTGTTGTTGGACTACGAGCTTCAAAGACGGGGGCTCCACCCCCGGCAGATCCAGGGATACGAACGCACGGAATACACCCATCTCGCCGTGGCGGCTGCGGTCAAAAGTGGGGCGGCCGATACCGGGCTCGCCATCCTGGCCGCAGCCCGCTCCCTTGACCTGGAGTTTATCCCACTCTTTGTGGAAAGGTACGACCTGGTCGTTCCTGACCGCTATTACGATTCTCCGCTGCTGCAGCCGCTGCTTGCGCTGATCCGCGACCCTGCGTCCGGCTTTGCAGCCGCAGTGGCTGCGCTCGGCGGCTATGGTGTGGCCCGGATGGGTGCCGTGCTGGGCGAGTTCTGAGCAGGAGAGCGAGCCGACAAGTTTGTGTGTACAGAAAGGGAATGGCATGGAATCGCATCGTTTGATCGCATTGACCCAGGATTTGGTGCGCCTGCCCAGCCTGAGCGGCTCCGAAGGGCCAGTGGCCGGCCGGATCCAGCATGAAATGCAGCTGCTGGGTTTTGACCGGGTCTGGATGGACACCAACGGCAGCGTGGTGGGTGTTGTGGAAGGGAACCGTCCTGGGAAAACCGTCCTGTTCGACGCCCACATCGACACGGTGGGGATCGCGCCGGGTGTCCCCTGGAGGCATGACCCATTCGGTGGGGCCGTGGAGGAGGGCGTGCTCTACGGCCGCGGGGCGGCTGATATGAAAGGGGCTCTGGCAGCGATGGTCCATGCCGTGGCTGCGTTGGACCGGACCCGGCTGGCTGGGCGGGCGGTGGTCAGTGCTTCCACCTTGGAAGAGGTGTTGGAAGGGGTCGCCCTGAAAACGGTCATGGACACCGTCCAGCCCGACTTTGTCGTGATCGGGGAGTCCACCGATTTGAACCTGAGCCGCGGGGGACGGGGCCGGGCAGAGCTCCATCTGACCACAGTGGGCCGGCCTTCCCACTCGTCGGCACCCCACCTGGGGCGCAATGCTGTCTTGGCGATGATGCAGGTGATCGCGGCGGTAGAGCGGATCGAACTGCCCGTCGACCCGGTGATGGGGCCGGCGATTTTTGCGTTGACCGACATCGTCTCCGACCCCTATCCGGGCCATTCTGTGATTCCTACCCTTTGCAAGGTGACTTACGACCGCCGTCTGTTGCCGGGGGAGCGGGCAGAAACTGTGCTGGCTGCGGTGACGGAGCTGCCGGAGCTGGCTGCGGTGACGCTGCAGGCTGCGGTCGGGGTGGGGGAGTACACTGCGTTCACGGGCGCTGTGCATCGCTGTGAGAAATTTTTTCCAGCCTGGCTCTATCCGGTCGAGCATCCCTGGATAGCGACTGCGCTGGCCGCATTGAATGCTGCTGGGATCGCTGCCCAGCCCAGCGCCTATCGTTTTTGCACCAATGCGGCCTACAGTGCTGGGGTCGCGCAGGTGCCGACCGTTGGCTTTGGCCCGGCGAACGAGGCAGACGCGCATGTGATCGACGAACGTCTGCGGCTGGAGGATCTGATCCAAGCTGCGCGCGGCTATCAGGCGATCGCCGAAGCGGCGCTGCGGTAGGGGTCAGCCCTCTCCCAGCTGGCGTGCGGTGGCCAGAGCTTCCTGGCCGCAGTGCGGGCAGTGGTAGCCGGGCCGGCGGGTCCAGTGTATGCGGTCGACCAGCGGCGCTTCACAGTGGGGGCAGTGCAGGTCGAGCAGAAGACGCCACTGCCAGAAGTTGTTCGCAAAATACAAAAGCGCAAAGAGCAGCGCAGCCAGCAGCAGAAAAAATGTCAGCCCAGCGCTGCCCGAGGCGTTGCGGCTGACCCAGAAGCTGAACAAAAACAGGAGGGCCAGCCCGCCGCCCAGGACGAC
>JAPLGY010000688.1 GCA_026389955.1 Caldilinea sp.
CCTGCCACGACACCGTCCACCTCAGCCACCCAAATCAACGCGGCCGGATCCGCCAGAAGTTCCAACAGCGTTTCTGGCGACAAGGTAGGGGCTGACGCTGGTTTGAAAAAATCGGGCAGTCGCTCGGCGTGGCAGGCCTGCAGCAGATCGTGCAGGTGGGTCAGGTCAGCAATGTCCTGTTCGGTGGCACGACGCACCTGAACCGCAGCGACCGGTTGCTGTGGGGATTGGCCCATCGACTGTTCGGCGGCAGCCCGCATCCGCGCCACCGGCGCTGACAGCCCCGTCCACCGCTCAAAAGCCAATGCGCCCTGCCAGATCAACATCCCCAACCCACCGATCGCCCGTGCTCCTTGCTGCTCTGCCTGACGCAGCAGCGCCGTCTGTGCCGGGTTGTACACCAGATCGTAGACCACCTGGTCGGCCCGCAGCGCCAGAGACGCCGGCCAGGGCGAATTTTCCACGGCGGGGGTCATCCCCAGCGAAGTGCAGTTGACGATCAGGGTGGCTGTGCTCGCCGGCGAGGCCAGTCCCTCCGGCCAGGAAGCAACCGCCACCTCGGTCTGGCCCAGAAAGGGGGCCAGCTGTGCCGCCAGGGCACTGGCCTTCTCCAGGCTGCGGTTGGCCACGGTGATCTGGCGCGCCCCAGCCAGTGCCAGCCCATAAACGACCGCACGTGCAGATCCCCCAGCCCCAAGGACCAGTGCCCGCTCGCCAGCTGGCTCCACGCCATGCGAACGCAGATCGGCAAGCCAACCCGGCGCGTCTGTGTTGTCACCCAGCAGCGTGCCATCCGATCTGACCACGATCGTATTGACTGCCCCCATTGCCTGCGCCGCCGGCTCCAGCCGCTCCAAAAAGGGAATCACAGCCTGCTTGTGGGGAACCGTGACATTGACACCCACCATTCCCAAGGCGCGCATCCCCCGCACAGCGTCGCCGACTGCACCGGGGCGGGCAGGGTCGACCGGCAGCGGCACGTAGCACCAGTTCAACCCTTGCTCTGCAAAGGCCGCGTTGTGCATTGCCGGGCTGACGCTGTGGCTCACCGGCCAGCCAATCAGCCCGACCAGAGTCGTCCGCGCCGAAATCGTCGGCTGCCGACTGTTCATGCGGCAACCGACAGATCGGCGCCCAGCGCCTGCAGGGTCACTTCAAAACCAGGAAAACTGTCGCCTGTGACCTCGGCGCCGTAGACCACCGTCTGCCCACGCGCCACCAGCCCGGCCACCGTCATGGCCATGGCCAGACGGTGGTCCCCCTGGGACTCCACCGGCGCCCCAGTCAGCGGTGTCGGACCCTCGATGATGAACCCGTCTGCGGTAGGCTCGATGCGTGCCCCCAATTTGCGCAGTTCGCCGACGGTGGAGGCAATCCGGTCCGTCTCCTTGACACGCAGCTCGTGGGCATCACGCACCACAGTGCGCCCTGCAGCCTGCGTTGCGGCGACCGCCAGAATCGGCAGCTCGTCGATCATGGTGACGATCTGTTGCCCGCCAAACGTTGCCCCACGCAGCGCCGAAGTTTCTACCACCAGGTCGGCAACCGGTTCACCGCCCTCCTCACGCAGGTTTTCAAACCGGATCGCTG
>JAPLGY010000056.1 GCA_026389955.1 Caldilinea sp.
GTCGTCGATGCCTCGCAGGGGATCCAGGCACAGACAATGGCGCATCTGTTCGCCGCACTGGAACAAAATCTGACCATCGTGCCGGTCATCAACAAAATCGACCTGCCCGCTGCAATGCCCGACGACATTGCCCAGGAGATCGAAGATCTGCTCGGCGTGCCCGCCGAAGATATCCCGCGCATCAGCGCCAAAGCTGGGCTCCACGTCGAAGAAGTGCTCGAACGCGTGATCGCAGAGGTGCCCCCCCCGACCGGCGACCGCAGCGCGCCGGTGCGCGCCCTGGTCTTTGACTGCCACTACGACTCCTACAAAGGTGTGATCGCCTACGTGCGCATGGTCGACGGCACGATCGCCGGGACCCCACGCCTGCTGGCGATGAACACCGAAAAAACTATGGATCCGCTCGAGATCGGTGTGCTCGTGCCCGCCATGTTGCCCGTCCAGGCGCTGCATGCCGGCCAGGTCGGCTACATCGCCACCGGACTCAAAACGTTGCAGGATCTGGACGTCGGCGACACCATCACCGTCGCCAGCCAGCCCGCCACTGACCAGCTCCCCGGCTACCAGCCCCTCAAACCGATGGTCTTTGCCGGCCTCTACCCAAGCAGCCCGGAGGACTACAACGAGCTGCGCGACGCACTCGAAAAACTGCAGCTCAACGACGCCGCACTCAGCTATGAAGCCGAAACCAGCCAGGCGCTCGGCTTCGGCTACCGACTCGGCTTCCTCGGCCTCTTTCACATGGAGATCGTCCAGGAACGGCTCGAACGTGAGTACGACATGGATATCATCTTCACGGCCCCCTCGGTCGAATACCGCGTCTTGAAAACCGACGGCCAGCTCCTGGAGATCGACAGCCCGGCAGCGTTGCCCGACCCCACCGAGATCGTACATATCGAGGAGCCCTGGTGCGAGCTGCGTGTCTTCACCCCGGCAGAGTATATCGGGGCTGTGCTCGATCTGGCCACCAAACGTCGCGGCGAACTCAAAACCCAAAACTGGCTCGACACCAAACGGGTCGAAATCGTCTGTCTGATCCCACTCTCCGAGATCATCGTCGATTTTTACAACGAACTCAAGGCGCGTACCAAAGGCTACGCCAGCATGGACTACACGATCGACGCCTACCGCGCTTCAGATATGGTCAAGCTGGATGTGCTGGTCAACCACCAGCCGGTCGACGCGCTCAGCATCATCGTCCACCGCGACAACGCTTTCTACAAAGGACAACGGCTGGTCAGCAAGATGAAAGAGATCATCCCACGCCAGATGTTTGAGGTGCCGATCCAGGCAGCCGTTGGCAACAAGGTGATCAGCCGCGCAAATGTCAGGGCCATGCGCAAAGATGTGCTCTCCAAATGCTACGGGGGGGACATCACCCGCAAGCGCAAATTGCTGGAAAAACAAAAGGCCGGCAAAAAACGGATGAAGATGGTCGGTTCGGTCGAGATTCCGCAGGAAGCCTTTATGTCTGTGTTGAGCCTGGATGAAGAGTAGAGCCGCTCCTTCTCGAATCGACCCAACCTGTGTACGGGCAGTCTGCCCATGACAGCACCTGTTGCCAAAAAATCGCTCGGCCAACATTTTCTCGCCGACCGCCGCTACCTGACGCCGCTGCTCGAAGCTGCTGCGCTCAGCGCCGCAGACACTGTTCTGGAAATCGGGCCGGGCCGCGGGATTCTGACGGCAGCACTGGCCAAAACGGCCGGCTGTGTGGTGGCAGTCGAACTGGACCGCCGCCTGATCGAGCCGCTGCAGCAACAATTTGCCGACCAGCCCCAGGTGACGATCGTCTGCGGCGATATCCTAGAATTGTCCCCTGAAGATCTGCTGGCCCGTTCCTGTCCGCCCCAGTTCTCTCCCTACAAGGTCGTCGCCAATCTCCCCTACTACATCACCAGTGCAGTGCTGCGCCATCTGCTTGAAGCAGCGCAGCCACCCACCCTGGCGGTCCTGATGGTGCAGTGGGAGGTCGCCCAACGCATCTGTGCCCCCCCCGGGGATCTGTCGCTGCTGGCCGTCAGCGTGCAGTACTACGCCGAACCGAGCCTCGTGGCCCGTGTGCCAGCCAGCGCATTTCACCCACGCCCCAAAGTCGACAGTGCGATCGTGCGGCTCCAAGTTCGGCCGCAGCCCGCAGTCGACCCGCCGGCAGCACTCTTTTTTGCCGTCGTGCGCGCTGGCTTCAGCCAAAAACGCAAACAGCTGCACAACAGCCTGGCCGCTGGCCTGCAGCTCGAAAAATGGTTCGTCCAAAACTGGCTGGAAGCTGCGGGCATCGATCCAGCCCGGCGCGCCGAGACCCTCACCCTGACCGAATGGGGAGGGCTCAGCCAGAGACTGGAGCGCACACGCCAAGAACAAGGTGAGGCCCGCCGTCCAGCGCGCTGCGCCTGACAACCCAACCCGTCCGCTCACAAAGAGGCTGCCATGACCGTCCACTCCTTCATCCCTTCCCACTATTTCAACCTCCTGGCCACCGTGCCGCCTGTCTTGACGATCGCCCCCGGGGACAGTGTCCAGACCAGCACGGTCGACGCACATGGGCTCGACGCGCACCGACAGCAGGTCACCCCGCCCGGCAACCCAATGACCGGCCCCTTCTGGGTCGAAGGGGCAGAACCAGGAGACACCCTGGTGGTTCGACTGGAAGCGATCGTCCCCAACCGCTCGTATGGGTGGGGGAACGCGCTGCTGGCCCCTAATGTGGTGGACCCAGAATACCTCGCCGAACTGCCCCGGCCGGCCAAAGGACAGCGCAGCCACTGGGAGGTCGATGTGGCTGCAGGGACGGCGACCCTGGTCGAGCCGGCAGTGTCAGGCGGCCTGGTGCTGCCGCTGGCACCGATGGTGGGCTGTTTTGGGGTGGCTCCCAGCGGCGGAGAGGCCATCTCGACAGCAACCTCAGGCCCACACGGCGGCAATATGGACTATCGAGGGTTCAGGGCAGGCACGACCGTCTACTTCCCTGTCTTTACACCAGGCGCCCTCTGTTTCTTGGGAGACGGCCATGCTCTCCAAGGTGCCGGCGAAATCGTGGGCACAGGCATCGAAATTTCGTGCGACATCCGTTTTCAGGTCGATCTGCAGAAGGGCCGACGCATTCGATGGCCGCGCGGCGAAACAACGACCCAGATTTTTACCACTGGGAATGCCCGCCCGCTCGACCAGGCCCTTCAACAGGCCACCACCGAAATGACACGCTGGCTGCAGGAAGAGTACGGCATGGCGCCGCTGCACGCCCAGACCCTGCTGGGGCAGGTTGTGGACTACGAAGTTGGCAACGTCTTTGACCCAGCCTATACGATGGTCTGTATGCTGGACAAACGCTGGCTGCCTCGCTGACGTCGTTGCGCGCCTGGCGCCAGAACAGCCTCGCAGATTTCAGCTTTGGACCGATGAATCCTTGGGCGTGGGGTGCCGGCGGGAACGCAGAAAGACCACCAGCACCCCCGCCGAACAGAAGGTGGCCACTGTTGCCGCCAGATACATGGCATAAAAACCAGCTTGTTCGATCAGCCAGCCGCCTGCCACCCCAATCGTCGCCCAGCCCAGTGCCACACCGATCACGACGACCGCCTGCGCCGCCGTACGCCAACGTGCAACCACCAGCTGCTGGCCCAGAAAATCGCGCGAGGTCCCCATGACCAACGACATCGCAAGCACCCCCATGTAGGCCACGGCCGCCAACAACACCTGCGGCCCCAGAACAAAGGGCACCAGCAAAAGCCCAACGCCGACATTCGCAAACAACAGGGTGTAGCCGGTCCCCCACCTTGCCAGCAGCAGCGGCACCGACAGCGCAGCGACGATCGGCAGCAGCTGCGCCACCCCCATGATCGACCCAATCTCCGCCGGCGGCACCCCCAGGCCGCTGTCAAGATAGACGTTGAAAAAAATTCGTGCTGCCCCTTCGCCGGTCGCATGCAAGAAAATGATGGCGCCATACACCAGCAGCAGGGACAGCGGTGCGGGCTGCGCCACACGCACGGACTCACTTGACAGCTCGCCCCGAACACGTTCTGCCCCGAAGAGCGGCAGCACCGCCAACAGACAAAACACCGGCGCTGCCAACAGGGCCAGCCGGTAGGGTCCTGGCTGATCCAGCGACAAACCGGCACCCTCAGCCAAGAATGCGGGCAGCAGCCCGGCGACCACGCTTCCCAAAAAGGCGGTCGCCGGCCCCAGCGCCTGAAAAATTGCAAAGGCATGGCGGCGTTCCGCTTCCCCTGTGATCGCCATCAGATACGGAATGTTGTTGACCGTGATCAAGGCCACCCCCATCATCGCAATCGCCTGGCTCCCGATCAACCATGCCCCCCACACCTCGGCCGGCTGCCACTCCACCAACAACAAAAGAGCCAGCCCCAGACCGTAAAGCGCAATGCCCGCCTGAATGCCCCAACGCAACCCCACCCGCCCACTCACAAGCCCCGCCGGCAGCGCCGTTGCCGCCCACACCAGCTGCCCAACCCCAAGCACCAAGCCAATAAAACCGGCATCGAAGCCCAGCCGCAACATGTAAAGGTTCTGCAGCACCGCAGCCAACCCAAAGGCCACCAGCGTGACCAGCGCGCTTGAAAACAAAAAACGACGCAGACTTGGGCTGAACAAACGGAGCGCCCGCCAATACTCGTGCATAGACCTTCGCATTCGCGCTGTTGCGCCGGCCGGATTGCCGGACACAGCCCATATTGTACCCGTCTTCTGACAAAAACAGTCTCTTGCCTCAGAGTCCGTTTGTAAATGATACCGGGAGCGGCTGTGCACTTGAGCAAGATATGCAGGGAGCGCATCGCCTCGCTGCTGCTGACCGATACGATGCGCGAGTTGAGCTCCTGCGCGGTGAGCTGCCTCTTTGGCCGCTATTCGCTGGACAAGCCAGGGCTGATCCTGGCGAATGCGGAGGAGACGGCTGACGACCAGCACCATATGGCGGCTGATCATCTCGGCCTTGGGTAATTTTCTTGTTCGCTTCGTCGGCAAACCGGTAGAAAGGCAGAAAACGCTCGGCAGCACCGAAGCTGAAATGGCGGTTGTTGTTGTTGGCGAAATACCACGTATTGCTGCGGTGACTGACGATGAACGGATGCATAAAGCAGAGCAGCGTGCGCGCCGCCGTGAACACATCCGGCGGAATGATCTGCTCCAGCAATCGGGTGAACTCGCCGTCTGTGAGCTACACCAGGTTGAATGCCTCGAATTTTTGGCAAAAGTTTGATTCCAGCACTGCACGGTCGTGAATGTCCGGGCGGTAGGTGTATTTGAGATCGCACAGCTTGGCGATCAGGGCGTCTTCGATCTCTTTTTCCAGCATTGGCTCTACTCAATCATTCGGCTGTGGGTCTTTCGCAGTATGTTGCAAGCGCACGGTTGTAAAGAGCCGTTCCTGCGACAATTCTACAATGGACAAAAGAAAATTCCATGTCCCCAACGAAGCAAACAGCGTTATGAGCGGGAGCATTGAGACCAGGAAGCGATCCCCAACCAACCAGGTGACGCCTACGGCAAGTGTGCCTGCCGCCAACAATGAGAGCAAAGCAAGAGAACGGCCTATTGGCCGCCGCTGCCAGTAGCTGTTTGCTGTTGACAGTAGATCAGCTAACATGTATAATATAGTCATATTAGCTAATTTAGCCAGCATGAGGTTTTTATGAAGACACGACTTATAGCTTCCACTGAGGCTCAAAATAACTTTGGTAGGATGCTTGATGATGCGGTTCAGAATGGCACCCGTTATGTCATACGACGACGGAATACCTCTCAGGCCATACTTCTTAGTATTGCTGATCTCGAAAGTCTTCTGTCAGGAGATGAAGCGGAAAGAATGAAATTAGAGAAGATTATACGCGAAGTAAGCCCTAATTACTCCTTTGGCGAGTCTGTAACAGAATAGGTGCATCATGAATAATCGAGATCTTTTTATGCTTGACTACCGTTCCTATGAATTCGGCTCATCATCGATTATTCATGCAGATTGCTTTGAATGGATGGGAAGAATTCCAAAGGGTAGCTTTCATGCTATTGTTACCGATCCACCCTATGGGGTTAAAGAATATGATTTTGATCAGATAGAGAAGCGTGCAAATGGTAATGGTGGTATTTGGAGGATTCCTCCTTCATTTGATGGCAGTAATCGAGCACCGCTACCAAGATTTACGGCGCTTAATCAGAAAGAGCGCAAAACACTCTATCGCTTCTTCCTAGAATGGGGTAAACTTTCAGAACGAGTTCTGTTGCCAGGTGGTCATATTTTCATCGCTTGTAATGCTTTTCTTTCGCAGTTGGTCTTTTCTGCGTTAATCGATAGCGGCTTGGAGTTCCGTGGTGAACTGATTCGGCTAGTACGTACTTTTCGAGGGGGGGATCGCCCAAAGAATGCCGAAGACGAATTTCCAGGAGTATGCTCATTACCTCGAAGTTGTTATGAGCCTTGGGGAATTTTCAGAAAACCCTTACCTCCAGGCATGAAAGTAAGCGATTGTCTTCGTACATATGGCACTGGCGGTCTGAGAAGAATTAGTCTAGATCAACCATTTGCTGATGTCATTATGAGTGAGCGAACACCACGTCGTGAGCGTGATGTTGTGGATCATCCCAGCCTCAAACCTCAGTCCTTTCTCCGACAGATAGTTCGTGCGGCTTTACCACTAGGTGTTGGAACTGTGCTTGATCCATTTATGGGATCTGGCTCCAGCGTTGCAGCAGCAGAAGCCCAAGGAATTAGTAGTATTGGTGTTGAGCGTTTTGTTGATTACTTTGAAATGAGTCAGCAAGCAATTCCGAAACTTGCTCGCCTGACTGTCGAGGCAGATACTGCCCAGATTAACCTTCTTGATCTACTCGAACCCTGAACCTCGATAAATCCAATTTGCCATCATCTTCTGATATCCTGAATCAGTGACGCTGGCAGTGATGGTGCGGCGGCTCGTTTCCGAACGCCCTGAAAAGAGCCAATCATCCTTGGAGAGTTCGGCACCAACAACCTTTACAAATCGGAAGGGTCGCGGTGTCTCATCTTTAGGACGATTGCTGTCAAATACGAAGACCATAAGCCATACATCTTCTGGATTGTGTCCTTGCCAAGACCTCAAATATCGTGACGCTTTGATCTCGATTCCATGCGGAACATGCTGAATCGCATCATCAGGAAACATACCAGCAGGTATCAGAGCGGGGTGCCCATTGTGATATCGATTTTTTACAATAGTGACACAATATTTAGGAATCGTCGATGACATAAACTCGCCAACAAGACTGCTAAAGTTGGCTGGCATAAGCATAACCTCTAGGCGCAAGACCTTTCAAATAAGCAGCGAGGCGATTTCAATAGCATATACTTTGAGTGTCAAGAGCAAAGTATTCAGTGCTAGGAGATCGC